>CAZRFB010000347.1:0-2499 GCA_964599185.1 uncultured Rhodobacterales bacterium
GCGCTGCCCTATCTTCAGCGCTATGACGATCAGGTGGTCGTCATCAAGTTCGGCGGCCACGCCATGGGCGACGACGCCGCCATGGCCAGCTTTGCGCGCGACGTGGTGCTGATGAAGCAGTGCAACGTGCATCCGGTGGTGGTGCACGGCGGCGGGCCGCAGATCGCGGCGATGCTCAAGCGCGTCGGCGTGGAGAGCAGCTTCGTCGATGGCCTGCGCGTCACCGATCAGGCCACCGTCGAGATCGTCGAGATGGTGCTGTCGGGCGCGATCAACAAGCGCATCGTCTCGGCGATCAACGCCCAGGGGGGCCGCGCGGTGGGCCTCAGCGGCAAGGACGCCAACCTGATGATCTGCGAAAAGGTCACCCGCACCAAGCGCGACCCCGACAGCAACATCGAGCGGGTGCTGGATCTGGGTTTCGTGGGCGAGCCGCGCGAGGTGAACCCGGCGATCCTTGAGACCATCCTGCGCTCGGAGTTCATCCCCGTGGTGGCCCCGGTGGGCGCGGGGCGCCACGGCGAGACCTTCAACGTCAACGCCGACACTGCGGCGGGCGCGGTGGCGGGCGCGATCAAGGCGGCGCGGCTGCTGCTGCTGACCGACGTGGAGGGCGTGAAGGACCGCGACGGCGACGTGATCACCGACCTCAGCCCCGAGCAATGCGCGCGGCTGATGGAGGACGGCGTGATCGCGGGCGGCATGATCCCCAAGGTGCGCACCGCGCTCGACGCGCTGGCGCAAGGGGTGGGCGCGGCGGTGATCATGGACGGCCGCGCGCCGCACGCCTGCCTGCTGGAACTGTTCACCGCCCATGGCGCGGGCACGCTGCTGCGCCGATAACGCGCCTGCGTTCACGCGACTGTAACCGGCTTGCGAGCCTATGGGCGCCGCCATATATACCCGCAAAGCTTCGTCGGGCCGCCCCATCGCGGCCCAGGGATGGGGGGCGGAGGCCGCGCCGCGGCTCCGTCTCCGCAATCGCCACTGAGAGAGGGCCTTCATGTCCAAAGTCATCGGAATCGACCTCGGCACCACGAACTCCTGCGTCGCGATCATGGACGGGGCGCAGCCGCGCGTCGTCGAGAACGCCGAGGGCGCGCGCACCACGCCGTCGATCGTCGCCTTCACCGAGGGCGGCGAGCGTCTGGTCGGCCAGCCCGCCAAGCGTCAGGCCGTCACCAACCCCGAGCACACGATGTTCGCCGTCAAGCGCCTGATCGGTCGGCGCTATGCCGACAAGACCGTGGTCAAGGACAAGGGCATGGTCTCCTACGAGATCGTCGAGGGCGCCAACGGCGACGCCTGGGTGAAGGCGCGCGGCGAAAAGTATTCCCCCAGCCAGATCAGCGCCTTCATCCTTCAGAAGATGAAGGAGACCGCCGAGAGCTATCTGGGCGAGACCGTCACCCAGGCGGTGATCACTGTGCCCGCCTACTTCAACGACGCCCAGCGCCAGGCCACCAAGGACGCGGGCAAGATCGCGGGCCTTGAGGTGCTGCGCATCATCAACGAGCCGACCGCCGCCGCGCTCGCCTACGGGCTCGACAAGGAGGGCGGCAAGACCATCGCGGTCTATGACCTCGGCGGCGGCACCTTCGACATCTCGGTGCTGGAGATCGACGACGGCCTGTTCGAGGTGAAGTCCACCAACGGCGACACCTTCCTCGGCGGCGAGGATTTCGACCTGCGGCTGGTCGAGTATCTGGCCGACGAGTTCAAGAAAGAGAACGGCATCGACCTCAAGAAGGACAAGCTGGCGCTGCAGCGGCTGAAGGAGGCCGCCGAGAAGGCCAAGATCGAGCTGTCGAGCGCCTCGCAGACCGAGATCAACCTGCCCTACATCACCGCCGACGCCTCCGGGCCGAAGCACATCGCCATGAAGCTGACCCGCGCCAAGCTGGAGCAGATTGTCGAGGATCTGGTGCTCAAGACGCTGGACCCGTGCAAGAAGGCGCTCAAGGACGCGGGCGTGACGGCGGCTGACATCGACGAGGTGGTGCTGGTCGGCGGCATGACGCGGATGCCGCGCGTGGTGGCTGAAGTCGAGAAATTCTTCGGCAAGAAGCCGCACACCGGCGTCAACCCCGACGAGGTGGTGGCGCTGGGCGCCGCGATCCAGGCGGGCGTGCTGCAGGGCGACGTGAAGGACGTGGTGCTGCTCGACGTGACGCCGCTGAGCCTTGGTATCGAGACGCTGGGCGGCGTGTTCACCCGGCTGATCGACCGCAACACCACGATTCCGACGAAAAAGAGTCAGGTGTTCTCGACCGCCGAGGACAACCAGTCCGCCGTGACCATCCGGGTGTTCCAGGGTGAGCGCGAGATGGCCGCCGACAACAAGATGCTGGGCCAGTTCAACCTTGAAAGCATCCCGCCCGCGCCGCGCGGCGTGCCGCAGATCGAGGTGACGTTCGACATCGACGCCAACGGCATCGTGTCGGTCTCCGCCAAGGACAAGGGCACCGGCAAGGAGCAGAAGATCACCATCCAGGCCTC
>CAZRFB010000348.1:0-2395 GCA_964599185.1 uncultured Rhodobacterales bacterium
ATCCCGGTGCTGCTGCACGGCGACGCGGCGTTCGCGGGGCAGGGCGTGGTGGCGGAGTGCTTCGGGCTGTCGGGGCTGAAGGGCCACAAGACCGGCGGCACGATCCATGTGGTGGTGAACAACCAGATCGGCTTCACCACCTCGCCGCATTTCTCGCGCTCATCGCCCTATCCCACCGACATCGCCAAGATGGTGGACAGCCCGATCTTCCACGTGAACGGCGACGACCCCGAGGCGGTGGTCCACGCCGCCAAGGTGGCGACCGAGTTCCGCCAGAAGTTCCAGCGCGACGTGGTGATCGACATCTTCTGCTACCGCCGGTTCGGCCACAATGAGGGCGACGAGCCGATGTTCACCCAGCCGCTGATGTACAAGGCGATCAAGAAGCAGAAGACCACGCTGCAACTCTATGCCGAGCGGCTGGTCGAGGAAGGGCTGATCGCGCAGGACGAGATCGGCGAGGCCAAGGCCGCTTTCCAGGCGCATCTGAACGATGAGTTCGAGGCCGGGCGCGACTACAAGCCCAACCGGGCCGACTGGCTGGACGGGCGCTGGAAGCATCTGGGCAGCGCCACGGGCGACTATCAGCCCGGCGAGACGGCGGCGCCGATCGAGGCGCTGCGCGAGGTCGGCCGCGCGCTCTCGACCATCCCCGAGGGCTTCAACGCCCACAAGACCATCGAGCGGCTGTTCGAGGCCAAGCGCGCGATGATCGACAGCGGCGAGGGCGTGGACTGGGCCACGGCGGAGGCGCTGGCCTTCGGCACGCTGCTGCTGGAAGGGCTGCCGGTGCGGCTGTCCGGGCAGGACTGCACGCGCGGCACGTTCTCGCAGCGCCACTCCGGCATCGTCGATCAGGAGACCGAGACCCGCTATTACCCCCTCAACCACATCCGCGAGGGGCAGGCGGAATACGAGGTCATCGACTCGATGCTGTCGGAATACGCGGTGCTGGGCTTTGAATACGGCTATTCCCTCAGCGAGCCGAACGCGCTGGTGTTGTGGGAGGCGCAGTTCGGCGACTTCGCCAACGGCGCCCAGATCATGATCGACCAGTTCATCAGTTCGGGCGAGCGCAAGTGGCTGCGCATGTCGGGCCTTGTCCTGCTGCTGCCGCACGGCTTCGAGGGGCAGGGGCCGGAACATTCCTCCGCGCGGCTGGAGCGGTTCCTGCAACTGTCGGCGGAGGACAACTGGATCGTCGCCAACTGCACCACGCCCGCCAACTATTACCACATCCTGCGCCGCCAGATGCACCGCAGCTTCCGCAAGCCGCTGGCGCTGATGACGCCGAAGTCGCTGCTGCGCCACAAACGCTGCGTCTCGAAGCTCAGCGAGATGGCGGAGGGGTCGAGCTTTCACCGCGTGCTGTGGGACGACGCGCAGATGGGCGTGAGCACCGTCACGCTCAAGCCCGACGACCAGATCAAGCGCGTGGTGCTCTGCTCCGGCAAGGTCTATTTCGATCTGCTGGATGAGCGCGACGCGCGCGGGCTCGACGACGTGTATCTGCTGCGCATCGAACAATTCTATCCGTTCCCGGCGATGTCGCTGACCAAGGAGCTGAGCCGCTTCAAGGACGCCGAGATCATCTGGTGCCAGGAAGAGCCGAAGAATCAGGGCGGCTGGACCTTTGTCGAGCCGAACATCGAATGGGTGCTGGCGCGCATCGGCGCCACGCATGGCAGGGCGCGCTACGCCGGGCGCGCCGCCTCCGCCTCGCCCGCGACCGGGCTGGCGTCGCGGCACAAGCAAGAGCAAACCGACCTCGTGGACGCCGCGCTGGCGGGCTGAGGCGACGACCCGGGATCGAGACGAAAGGGACGGAGAGATCATGACGACGGAAGTGCGGGTGCCGACGCTGGGCGAATCGGTCACCGAAGCGACGGTGGCGACCTGGTACAAGCAGCCTGGCGAGGCGGTGGCGGTCGATGAGATGCTGTGCGAGCTGGAGACCGACAAGGTGACGGTCGAAGTGCCCTCGCCGGTCGCGGGCAAGCTGGCCGAGCATGTCGCGGCGGCGGGCGACACCGTGGGCGTCAACGCGCTGCTGGCCACGATCGAGGAAGGCGCGGGCGCCGACGCCGCGCCCAAGGCCGCGGCGAAGGACAAGGCCGAAGCCGCGCCGAAACCGGCGGCCAGGGCCGAAGCCGCGCCCGCCCCCGCGCCCGCTGCGGCGGCGCGCGCCGATGTCGAGCACGCGCCCTCCGCCAAGGTCGCCATGGCCGACGCGGGCCTGTCGCCCGACGCCGTGCAGGGCACGGGGCGCGACGGGCGGATCATGAAGGAGGACGTGCTGAAGGCGGTCGCGGGCCTCGGCGCCAAGGCCGAAGCCCCGGCGCCCAGCCCCCGCGCGCCGGTCGCCGTCAGCGACGCCGCGCGCGAGAAGCGGGTG
>CAZRFB010000349.1:0-5264 GCA_964599185.1 uncultured Rhodobacterales bacterium
CACAAACCTCTCGACCGTGGCGCCGGGCATCGCCGAGGCGCTGGTGACCACGGCGGTCGGCCTGCTGGCGGCGGTGCCTGCGGTGATCTTCTACAACAAGCTGGCGGGCGACGCGCAGCGGCTGAGCGGGCGGCTGGAGGCCTTCGCCGACGAATTCTCGGTGATCCTGTCGCGCCAGATCATGCGGGGCGCGGCGTGACAGCGGCGGGTATCGCGGCGGAGGCGGCGGCGGGCGGCGGGCGCAGGCGCGCGCGGGCGCGGCGCGCCAAGCCGATGGCCGAGATCAACGTCACGCCGTTCGTGGACGTGATGCTGGTGCTGCTGATCGTGTTCATGGTCGCGGCGCCGCTGCTGACGGTGGGCGTGCCGCTGCAACTGCCGCGCAGCGCGGCGGCGCCGCTGCCGGTGGATCAGGAGGATCCGCTGACCATCAACCTAGACGCCAGCGGTCAGGTCTATGTGCAGCGGGCGCCGGTGGCCTTCGACGCGCTGATCGCCACGCTGCAGGCGCTGGCGGCGGCGCGCGCGTCGGACCGGGTGTTCCTGCGCGCCGACGCCGCGCTCGACTATGGCCGGGTGGCGCAGGTGATGGGCGCGCTGAACGCGGGCGGCTTTCGCAACATCGGGCTGGTGACAGACCCGGCGGGCCCCGGCGACGGCTTGGTCGGGGCGCCATCGGGCGCGCCATCGGGCGCGGCGGGCGGTGGGGCGAGCGGCGGCGCGCGCCCCTAGCGCGGCGAACAGGGACGCGGGCGCCGGTGCGGCGCGCGCAGCGAAAGAGCGGGCGATGCGGACGGGAGCGGTCGTATCAGGAGGCATGCACGCGGCGCTGATCGCGCTCGCGATCCTCGGCGACATGCTGTCGCCGGGCAAGCCCGCGAGCCTGTTCGAGGCCAGCCAGGTCGAACTGATCTCCGCCGCCGAGTTCGACGCGCTGATCTCGGTGGCGCCCACCGCGCCGCAGGGCGGCTTCGCCGCGCCCAGCCCTCCGCCGCCGCCGGTCGAGGCGCGCGCCCCCGCCGCCGACGCGGCGCCGCAGACCCCGCCCGAGACGCCGCCGGTCGCGCCGACCCCGCCGCCCGCGCCCGCCGCCGCGCCGCCCGAGCGCCGCGCGCCGCCGGGCGACGCGCCCGACAAGGCGGTGCAGATGGCGCAGGCGCCCGCGCCGGTCCCCGCGCCGCCGCCCGCCGCCGCCGCGCCGGTCGCCGCGCCTGCGCCGCGCGAGCCGACGCAAGCGGCGACGCGCCCCGACCCGGCGCCGCGCGCGCCGCAGGCGCCTGCGCGCGCGGACGCGGCGCCCCGGCCCGACGCCGCTCCGGCGCCGGAGCCTGCGGCGGCGCCCAAAGCGCCCAGCGCGCCCGCCGCGCCCGGCGCGCCTGACGGCGACCTGCCGCCCGCCGCGGCGGCGGCGCCCGAGGCGCCGAAGCCGGACCGCCCGACCCGCGCGCCCGACCCGCCCGCGCCGCCCGCCGCCGCGCCGCCCACGCCGCCCGCAGTCCCTGCGCCGCGCCCGACGGCGCGGCCCGCGCGCGTCGCCGAAGCGCCGCAGCCTGAAAGGGCGGCGCCCGAAAAGCCGCAGCCCGAAAAGCCGGCCGCAACCGACGCCGAGCGGCGCGCGGCCGAGCGCGCCGCGCTCGACGCCGCCATCGCCGCGGTGACGGCGGACACGCCGCCCGCCGCCGAACAGCCGTCCGCGCCAAAAGCCCAGGGCGGCGCCCGCCGCGCCGACCGCCCGATCGCGGGGTCGGTGATCGCCGGTCTGGTCTCGGGGGTGCGCGACCGCTTCAACCCGGTGCAGGGCGGCGCCGATTCGCTGGCGGCGCGGGTCAGGTTCGAGGTCCGCCTCTCGCCCGAAGGCCGCCTGATCGGCGATCCCGAACTGATCGAACCCACCGGCAGGCTCGACCCGCAGCACGCCGCGCTGCGCCGCGCCGCGCTGATCGCGCTGAAGCGCGCCGACGACGCGGGCGTGTTCCGCGCGCTGCCCGCCGACAGCTATGACCGCTGGCGCGTGATCCGCGTCACCTTCACGCCCGAGGAGATCCTGTTCCTATGATCATCGCCGCGCTCCGCCGCGCCGCCGCCGCGCTTGGGCTCTCGCTGTGCCTGAGCGCCGCCGCGCTGGCGCAGACCACGGCCGCGCCCACAGCGGCGCCCGCCGAAGCGCCCAAGGCCGCTCCCGGCGCCGCTCCCGGCGCAGCTCCTGGCGCCGCGCCGCTGGAGATCACCGTCGGCGGCGGCGCCTTCCGCGCCATCCCCATCGCCGCGCCCGCCTTCATCGGCGCCGACGCCCAGACCCAGGCTACGGCGTCGGAGATCACCGATCTGGTGGTGCGCAACCTGGCGGGATCGGGGCTGTTCCGCGCCATCGGCCGCGCGGCGCATCCCGAGCAGATCGCGCGTTTCGACCAGCCGCTGACGTTCGACGCCTGGCGCAAGGCCGGCGCCGACGCCGTGGTGGTGGGCGACGCGCAGACCGAGAGCGACGGGCGGCTGCGGGTGCGGTTCCGGCTGTTTGACACCGCCAGCGGCGAGCAGGCGCAGGGCCTGCAACTGCTGGTCGATCCGGCGGCGTGGCGGCGCGCGGCGCACAAGATTTCGGATGCGATCTACGCCGCGCTGACCGGCGAGGGCGGCTATTTCGACACCCGCATCGTGTTCGTGGACGAGACCGGCGCCAAGGGCGAGCGGGTCAAGCGGCTGGCGATGATGGATCAGGACGGCGCCAACCTGCGCTATCTCACCAGCGGAGACGATCTGGTGCTGACGCCGCGATTCTCGCCCACCGATCAGGAGATTCTCTATATCAGCTATGCGTCGGGAGAGCCGCAGGTCTATCTCTTCAACCTCGACACCGGCCAGCGCGAGGTGCTCGGCCGCTTTCCCGGCATGACCTTCGCGCCGCGCTTCTCGCCCGACGGGCGGCAGGTGGCGCTGTCGCTGGCGCAGGACGGCAACACCGACATCTACCTGATGGATCTGGCCAGCCGCCAGTTGCGCCGCCTCACCCGCAGCCCCGCCATCGAGACCGCGCCCAGCTTCTCGCCCGACGGAACCCGCATCGTCTTCGAGAGCGACCGGGGCGGCGCCCAGCAGATCTATGTGATGAGCGCCACCGGCGGCGAGGCGACCGCGCAGCGCATCAGCTATGGCCAGGGCCGCTACAGCACGCCGGTCTGGTCGCCGCGCGGCGACCTGATCGCCTTCACCCGGATCGCGGGCGGGCAGTTTCAGGTCGGCGTGATGCGCGACGACGGCTCGCAGGAGCGGGTGCTGGACGCCACCTTCCACAGCGAAGGGCCGACCTGGGCGCCGAACGGGCGGGTGCTGGCGTTCTTTCGCGAAAGCCCCGGCCAGAGCGGCGCGCCCTCGCTGTGGCGCATCGACGTGACCGGCGCCGCGCTGACCCGCGTGCCGACCCCCAACGCCGCGTCCGACCCCGCGTGGTCGCCGCTGCTGCCATAAGCGGGCGTCGCGCGAAGCGACGCCTTGGCGCCAACCCCCCGCGGCCGCATGATGCGCGCCGCACAAACGGAGAAACCGACCTCATGACCCACTTCGGCAGATTCGCGCTGATCGCGGCGACCGCCATGGGCCTCGCCGCCTGCGCCTCCGACCCCGACCCGGCGACGCTCGCCGGCGCGGACGGCGGTGCGGGCGGCGGCGCTGGCGGGGCCTATGGCTCGGGCGTGGGCGGCGGCGCGCTCGACCCCAACTCGGTGGAGTATTTCAACGTCAGCGTCGGCGACCGGGTGTTCTTCGACACCGACAGCGCCGCGATCGACGCCGTGGCGCGCGACACGCTGACCCGTCAGGCGGCGTGGCTGGCCGCCAACCCCGCCGTCACTGTCACCATCGAGGGCCATGCCGACGAGCGCGGCACCCGCGACTACAACCTCGCGCTCGGCGCCCGCCGCGCCCAGAGCGCGCGCGACTTCCTGCTGACCCAAGGGGTGCCCGCCTCCCGCCTGCGCACGGTGTCCTATGGCAAGGAGCGGCCTGTGGCGCTGGGCTCGGATGCGGGAAGCTGGGCGCAGAACCGGCGCGCGGTGACAGTCGTCGCCGGCGCGCCGCTGAGCTGAGGCGATGATGCGCCGCCGGTCGGGGGTGTGCGGGTCGGGCGCGCGCAGGCATCGCGCCCGCAGCCTCGGCGCGCTGGCGCTGGCGCTCTGCCTCGCCGCCCCGGCGGCGGCGCAGGACCCGCTGGAGGCGCTGCGGCGCATGGAGTCGCTGGAGACGGCGATCCAGCGGCTGACCGCGCAGGTGGAGCGGCTGGAGTTCGAAAACCGCGCCGCCCAGCGCCAGGCCGACGCGCGGCTTCAGGATCTCGAATTCCGCGTGATCGAACTGGAGGGCGGCGACCCGACCGAGGCGCTGGGCGCGGCGGCGGGGGCGGAGAGGGGGGCGGCGCCGCCCCCCCCTGCGCCGCAGCCCGCCCCCCCAACGCCGACGGCCAGAACGCCCGCCCCCGGGCCTGCGCCGCTGGGCACGCTGCGCGGGACCGTTCCCGCGCCGGAGCGCGCGGCGTTCGAGGCGGCCAGGCGCGACCTTGAAACGCTGGGCCCCGCCGCCGGGCGCGACAGCTTTGCGGCGTTCCTTACGGAATATCCCGAAAGCCCGCTGGCGGGGGAGGCGCAGAACCTGCTCGGCGCCGCCTATGCACGCGAGGGCCGCCATCAGGAGGCCGCGCGCAGCTTTCTGATCGGCGTGCGCGATCATGGCGACACGCCCAGGGCGGCGGAGAACCTGCTGGGGCTGGCGTCGTCGCTGACCGATCTGGGCCGTCAGGCGGAGGCGTGTTCGGCGCTGGCGGAAATGGCGGCGCGCTTTCCCGACGCCGCGCCTTCGGTGAAGGCGCAGGCGGTGGCGGAGGCGCGGCGGGCCGGGTGCTCCTGAACGATCCCGCGCCCGCCGCGCTGGCGGCGCTCGACGCGCTCGCGCCCGGCCCCGCGCTGGGCGTGGCGGTCTCAGGCGGCGGTGATTCGGTCGCGCTGATGCGGCTGGCGGCGCTGTGGGGCGCGCGGCGCGGCGCGCTTGTGGCGGTGGCGACGGTCGATCACGGCCTGCGCGCGGCGTCGGCGGCGGAGGCGGCGTCGGTGGTCGCGCAGGCCGCGTCGCTGGGGCTGGAGGCGACGGCGCTGCGCTGGGAGGGCTGGGACCGGCGCGGCAACCTCCAGGCGCAGGCGCGCGCGGCGCGCTATCGGCTGCTGGCCGACTGGGCGCGGGCGCGCGGGCTTGGCGCCGTGGCGCTGGGCCACACCCTC
>CAZRFB010000350.1:0-2514 GCA_964599185.1 uncultured Rhodobacterales bacterium
CCACCTGATGCGGCGCCGGCAGCACGGGCCGCTCCTGCGCCATCGCATCGGCGACCAGTTCGATGGTGGTCAGCGTCGCCCCCGCCCGCGCCGCCTGATCGCGCGCCCAGGGCGCGTTCAGCCACACCGTCGCCGCATACCAGATCGCGACGATCACCAGCACGACGGTCAGGACGGGGAGGGCGCGGCTCATGTGCGGCCCCTGAAGCGTCGCGCGCCGCCCCTCACCCCGACCCTCTCCCCCGAGGGGAGAGGGGGCGCTGACGGCTCCGCCAACGCCATGATGTCCGCGCTGGCGCCGTCCGCGATCTTTGCGCCCCCTCTCCCCCGCGGGGAGAGGGTCGGGGTGAGGGGGTGGTTCAGTCGCAAATTGCGCGCCTTGCGCCTCATGACGGTGCGGTGCGCGCGCAGCGGCGTCTCTGCGGCGCGCCGAAGGACGGCGGCGGCGCGGAGAGCCGTCGCCCTTGAGAGGCGGGTTCGGGCGCGGGGTGTGCGCGGCCCTTCAGGGTGCGCACGCGCCCCCTCACCCCGACGCCCTCCCCTGCGGGGGAGAGGGAGCGCCGCCGTCACCGCCTGCGCCAAATGCCCCGCGACGGCGCCGTCCGCGCACCTTTCTCTCCCTCTCCCCCACAGGGTAAGGGGGCGGCGCTCACACCTCATAGGCGTGCCCCGCGCGCAGCCCCTCGCGCACCCGATGGGCGATGGCCAGAAACTCGGGCGTGTCGCGGATGTCGAGCGGGCGTTCCGCTGGCAGCGTGCTCTCGATCACGTCGGTCACCCGCCCCGGTCGCGGCGACATCACCACGATCTTCGTGGACAGATACACCGCCTCGGGGATCGAGTGGGTGACGAAGCACACCGTCTTTTTCGTGCGCGCCCAGAGCTTGAGCAGCTGCTCGTTGAGGTGGTCGCGCACGATCTCGTCCAGCGCGCCGAACGGCTCGTCCATCAGCATCAGCTCGGCGTCGAAGGCCAGCGCGCGCGCGATCGAGGCGCGCTGCTGCATCCCCCCCGACAACTGCCACGGATACTTGTTCTCGAAGCCGGTCAGCTCCACCAGCGCCAGCGCGCGCGCCACCCGCTCGGCGCGCTCCGCCCTCGGCAGCCCCATGATCTCCAGCGGCAGCGCCACGTTGCGCGCGATGGTGCGCCACGGATACAGCCCCGCCGCCTGAAACACATAGCCATAGGCGCGCGCCAGCCGCGCGGCTTGCGGCGTCATGCCGTTCACGGTGACCGCGCCGCCGGTCGGCTGCTCCAGATCGGCGATCACCCGCAGCAGCGTGGTCTTGCCGCAGCCCGAGGGGCCGATGAAGCTGACGAAATCGCCCGCGTTTACGGTCAGGTTCACCGCCGACAGCGCGTGAACCGGCCCGTCGTCGGTTTCAAACGTCAGCGTAAGATCGCGCGCCGCGATCACTGGCTCACCCGTCACCCCCGCCTCCGCACCAACCCGCTCCGGCCACGCGGCGCGGCGCGCAGAGCGCGCGCCAGACCGCGCCGACCTGCCTCCCTGCGCCGTCCCGACGCATAGCCGACGCATAGCCGACACATAGCCGACGCGAACCCGGCGCCCCTCACACCCCCGCCGGCATGTTGGCGGCGTCGCGGATCACCGCGCGCGGCGCGGTCAGCGCCTTCCACGCGCTCAGCGCCTTCGCCGCAGCCGGGAAGGCGGGCCGCTCGATGAACCGCCCGCGCCCCGGCGCCGGTTCGGCGTTGGCGCCCGCCGACCACACCACCGCGCCGCGCGACAGGGTGCAGCGCGCGGAAGCCGACACCTTAACCCCCTCGAACACGTTGTAATCTATGGCTGATTTCTGCGTGGCGGCGGAGATGGTCTTGCCCGCCCTGGGGTCCCACACCACGATGTCGGCGTCGGCGCCCACCGCGATCACGCCCTTGCGCGGCAGGTTCATGATGCGCGCGACGTTGCTGGAGGTGACCGCGACGAACTCCTCCGGCGTCACCCGCCCGGTCTGGACGCCATAGGTCCACAACACCGACAGCCGGTCCTCCAAGCCCCCGGTTCCATTGGGAATTTTGGTGAAGTCGCCAAGGCCCCGGCGCTTTTGCTCGGTGGTGAAGGCGCAATGGTCGGTGCCGACGACCTGCAGCGACCCCGCCTGCAACCCCGCCCACAGGCTCGCCTGATGCGCCTTGTCGCGAAACGGCGGCGACATCACCCGCCGCGCCGCATGGTCCCAGCTCGGGTTGCGGTATTCGCTTTCGTCCAGGATCAGGTGCTGGGCCAGCGGCTCGCCATAGACGCGCATCCCCTTTTGCCGCGCGCGCCGGATCGCCTCATGCGTCTGCTCGCAGCTGACATGCACGATATAAAGCGGGCATCCGGCGGCGTCGGCGATCATGATCGCGCGGTTGGCGGCCTCGCCCTCCACCTCCGGCGGGCGGGAGAAGGCGTGCGCCTCCGGCCCGGTGACGCCTTCGGCGAGGTATTTCTGCTGCAGCGCCGCCACCACGTCGCCGTTCTCGGCATGGACCAGCGGCAGCGCG
>CAZRFB010000351.1:0-2677 GCA_964599185.1 uncultured Rhodobacterales bacterium
CGGCGGCGAGATGATCATCGTGTCGCCGACCGCGCGCATCACCAGGCCGTTCGCGACGCTGAGGTTGCGGCAGCGGGGCCCGGCGTTAACGCCGTCGCTGAAGCGGGCGCGGGTGGTCTTGTCGCGCACCAGCTCCAGTGCGCCGAGCAGCCCTTTGGTGCGGGTCTCGCCCACCAGCGGGTGGTCGGCCAGCGTCGCCCACCGCGCCGCCAGATACGGCCCGATGTCGTCGGCCACCCGCTCCACCAGCTTCTCCTCCTGCAGGATGCGCAAGCTGGCCAGCCCGGCGGCGCAGGCGGCGGGGTGCCCGGAGTAGGTGAAGCCGTGGTAGAACTCGCCCGCCTTCGCCATCACCGGCCCGGCGACGCGGTCGGAGATCAGCACCCCGCCCATCGGGATGTAGCCCGAGGTCATGCCCTTGGCGATCGGCATCAGGTCGGGGGTGATCCCCATGGTCTCGGAGGCGAACCAGCGCCCGGTGCGCCCGAAGCCGCCGATCACCTCGTCGGCGATCAGCAGGATGTCGCGCTCACGGCAGATGCGGCCGATCTCGGGCCAATAGCTGTCGGGCGGGATGATCACGCCGCCGGCGCCCTGGATCGGCTCGGCGATGAAGGCGCAGACGTTGTCGGCGCCCACCTCGTCGATCATCGCCTCAAGCTCACGCGCGCGCATCAGGCCGAAGGCGTGGGGGTCGCCGCCTTCGCCCTCGCCGAACCAGTAGGGCTGGCCGATGTGGCGCACGCCCTCGATCGGCAGGCCGGACTGGCTGTGCATGGCGCCCATGCCGCCCAGCGAGGCGGCGGCGACCGTCGAGCCGTGATAGCCGTTGCGCCGCCCGATGAAGACCTTCTTCTTCGGCTTGCCGACACAGTCCCAATAGACGCGCGCCAGCCGGAACGCGGTGTCGTTGCTCTCGGAGCCGGAGTTGGTGAAGAACACCCGGTTCATGTGCGCGGGGGCGATGGCGGCGACGGCTTCCGCGAACTCGGTGGCCGCCGGGTGGGTGCACTGGAAGAAGGTGTTGTAATAGGGAAGCTGGCGCATCTGGCGCGCCACCGCCTCGACGATCTCCTCCCGCCCATAGCCGACGTTGACGCACCACAGCCCCGCCATGGCGTCGAGCAGCCGCTCGCCGTCGTTGGTGGTCAGCCAGCAGCCCTGCGCGCCGGAGATGACGCGGGTTCCCTGCGCCGCAAGCTCGGCGCTGTCGGTGAACGGGTGCCAGTGGTGGGCGGCGTCCGAGGCCTGGATGGCGGCGGTGTCGCGCAGGTTGAAGGCCATGGGATGCTCCGGCAGTTTTGTGATCACAAATTCAGTGCCGCAAAAGCGCCCGCCGGTCAAGGGGCGGCGACGCTTTCGGCCTGCGCCAGCAGCGCCATCGCCTGATCGACATCGGCGCGAATCGCCGCGCGCAGGGCGGTCTCGTCGCGCGCGGCCAGCGCGGCCAGCGCCTGCGCGTGATGGTCGGCCAGCCGCAGCGTGCCCGCGCGGCCTGCGACCACGCGCATCGAGGGGTTGAGTTGCAGCCACACGCTTTCGACCAGCGCGACCAGCGCGGGGGCCTGCGCCGCAGCGTAGAGCGTGGCGTGAAACGCGGTGTTGGCCCGCACGTAAGCGCCCGGGTCGCCCGCGCGCAGCGCCGCGTTCACGGCGCTGTCGCGGGCGCGCAACCGCTCAAGAAGCCTTGCATCCGCATGCGGCAGCGCGCGCGCCGCCAGCTCCGGCTCAAGCAGCGCGCGCGCCGCCGTCAGCTCCGCCAGCGTCCGCGCGCCCATCACCGGCGCCTGCACCCGGCCGGTGGGCGTCATCGCCAGCGCCCGCTCGGCGATCAGCCGCCGCACCGCCTCGCGCGCCGGGGTCATCGAGACGTCGAGCGCCTCCGCCAGCCCGCGCACCGTGACGGCTTGCCCCGGCGCCAGCGCGCCGTGCAAGATGCGCAGCCTGAGCGCCTGATAAACGCGCTCATGCGCCGGGCGCGCGTCGGGGGGCAAAGCGGGCGTCGAGAGAGGGGAGCTTGTCATATGGCGCGATTTGTGATCACAAATGACCGTCTGTCAACAGCGGAAACACCATGACCTACGCCAGGGACTACGCCTTCGCCGCGCCGGACGCGAAGGCCGTCACCCACGACGAATACATGTATGCGGGCGCGCTCAGCTTCTGCCGCCGCAAATATTCCCGCGACCTTTCCGGCGTCGATCTGGCGGTGATCGGCGTGCCGTTCGACACGGCGGTGACCAACCGCCCCGGCTGTCGCTTCGGCCCCCGCGCGGTGCGCGCCGCCTCGACCAACCTGGCGTGGAGCCGCGCCTGGCCCTCCGCCTTCGACCCGTTCGAGCGGATGAGCGTGGTGGACTGGGGCGACGTGTGGTTCGACCATGGCCGCCCGGAGGCGGTTCCCGCGCATATCGAGGCCGCCATCGCCTCGGTGATCGGCGCGAAGGGCGCAGGGGGGCCTGCGGCGCTGATGATCGGCGGCGATCACTTCTGCTCCTACCCCAGCCTGAAGGCGCATGTCGCCAAGCACGGCGGGCCGCTCAGCCTGATCCAGTTCGACGCGCACAGCGACACCTGGGCCGACGGCGACCGCATCGACCACGGCACGATGTTCTATCACGCGGCGAAGGAAGGGCTGATCGACCCGGCGACCTCGATCCAGGTCGGCATCCGCACC
>CAZRFB010000352.1:0-9135 GCA_964599185.1 uncultured Rhodobacterales bacterium
ACGTCAGCTTCGACTACGCTCTGGGCGGCAACAACGACGCCTTCCTGATCGCGATCGACACGGACGCCATCGGCTTGGCCGGCACTGGCGGGCGCGAAGATTTCCGCATGGAAGTCCTCGGCAATGGCGGCAACGACACGATCACCACGCTGGTCGGCGATGCGACCAAGCTGATCGACGGCCAGGGTCGCGACTATTACGACCTCGACGTCAACGCGGCTGAAGTCGGCGTGTGGTATCCCAACCATGTCGTCAATGGCGGGGCTTCGTTCTCGGTCGACGGCGGCGCCGGCGACGACGTGATCTGGACTTACGGTGCGGGCAACTTCGCCATCGCCGACGGCGCGGGTTCCGACGCGATCTACACGGACAACTCCGGCGCCGAGAACATCGACGAGGCCGGCGCTCTGCTCGGCCTGACGCCGACTGGCGTGAACGCCCTTCTCTCGGCCTTCACCGGCGCTGAGAGCAGCCAGATCGACTACGTCATCGGCGCGCTGTGGTCGTTCAACGACACCGGGCTGACTGGCAACGGCTTCGGCGACAATCAGGGCGCGAACAACGAGGCCATCCTCGCTGCCACGACCGACGCCGCCAAGCTCGCCGGCAGCACCTATGTCACCGAACTGACGGTCAGCTACTACGGCGCCGGCGGTCTGGCGGCGAGCGCGAACGGCGCTTACACGTCGACCGTGCAGATCGACGATGCGGTGGTCGCCGCCGACGGCACGGTCACCGACCAGACCATCAACCAGGCGATCAAGCGCGCGATCAACGACAATGCGGTGCTGAGCGATCTGCTCGAAGCCGTGGACGCCGCGGGCCAGTCGCTCTTCGTCTACTCCAATACTGACGGCGTCTACGTCGCAGGCGATCTCCAGATCAGCCTGACCGAGAAGGTGACCACGGCCGGGAATACGACTGAAACCGACTTCTCGGGCGATGCGAACTTCACGAAGGCCTACGGCACGGCTGGCGGCGAAACCGATTTCGCTACATTCGGCACATCGATCGTCCAGTCTGACAACCTCATCACCATGTCGGCGGACGGCGCCGCCGATACGGTCGTCCTGGGCACCGGCGCCCTGAGCAACGACACGCTCATCTACGGCGCCGGTCAGTTCGGGACGGACACCGTTCTGAACTTCGGGCTTGGTGACGGCGTGGCCGGGTTCGTCGCCGCCGAGGACGCGTTCGACTTCACGGCGATCAGCTACGCTCAGGCCGCCGGGAACTTCTCGCAGGGCGCTGCGAACCAGTTGAACAACTCTGTCAGCATCCTGGCGGAGGCGAACACCAACACTGACGCCGGCGCAGTCGGAAACAACAACACCGCGGCGAAAGTTGCGGATCTGTTCGACGGCGCCGCGGATGCCGACCTCACCACCGCGACCACCCGGCACATCGTCGTCGTCTATGACGACAACGCCAACGGGAACGCGACCCAGCCGGTGACCATCGCTGACGACTTCCTGTTCGACAGCGAGAACAACACCGGCACGGTCTATCTCGTCACCGACACCGACGGTGCGAACGCGACTGCCGAAGAGCTGGGCCGGATCAACCTGATCGGTCAGGATTGGGCGGCTCTCACCTTCGACAACTTCGCGTAAGCAGTTGTCCGTCGGGCTTTCGGGCCCGACGCCCGAAAGCTGGAAGCCCCCGGTCGCACCGGGGGCTTCTTTTTGTCGAACGGCGAGATGTGCGGGCGACGCCCCGGCGCGCAGAGTGCGGCGCGTCAGGCCAGCGGAGAACCGCCGGCGTCCGGCGTCACGACGAAAGGCCGGCGGCCCGTGCGGCGGCGACGGGCCTCGGCGCGGATCTCACCACCCGCGCCGCGGCGCGCCTTATTGCGCCTCGCGCAATTTCGGTGCGCGAAGTGTCATGCCCGCGAAGCGCTCCAGCAGCGCGATGCGCTGTTCGGGCGCGTCCGCCGGGACATAGCCGAAGGCGAGCAGGCCTGCGCGCAAGTCGCGTAGTTCAGTCTCGATCTTGCGCAGGGGGCCTGTGTCTATGGTGCGCAGGGCGATCAGCGCCGCGCCGCTCTCATCCACGCGCAGCCGCAGGCCGGCAAAGCCGTCGGGCGCGGCGACAGACGGCGCGGTCGGGTCGCCAAGGTCCACCAGCGCCATCTTGTGACCGGGCCGCAGCGGCGAGGGCGCCGCGCTGACATAGACGATGATCTCGCTGCCCGGCGGCGCCGTGGTGGCGAACGCCAGCCGCGCGTCGGCCGCCTCCGCCCAGACGCCCCATCCCTCGATCCGGTGCCAGTCCTCGATCAGGCAGGCGAGTTCGGCCCGCGCGTCGCTCCCGCCATCGGGCCAGCAGCCGCGCGGGCGGTCGTGGCCGACGCGGTGCGGAACGCCGGGTTCGAGAAGCACCGGCCAGGCTGGGCGTGCGGGGGCCGCACGGGCGGCTTCGTCCGAAAGCCGCCGCGCCGCTGCGGCGAAAGCGTCGGCGGTTTCGGCCCAGCGGCGCGGACGAAACGCCGCGCGCACCCGCGCCTCGACGGCGGCGCGGTGCGCCTCGTCAAACAGCAACCGACGGATCACCGCGTCGGCCTCGGTGATGTTCCAGGGATCGAAGTATTCGACCAGATCGCCGCCCACCTCCGGAATCGAGGAGGCGTTCGACGCCGCGCAGGGCTTGCCAAAGACCAGACTCTCGCCGACCGGCAGCCCCCATCCCTCAACCAGACTGGGAAATACGGTGAAGGCGCAACGGTCATAGAGCGCGCGCAGCTGGGCGTCGGAAACCTCGCGCAGAGTGACGATGGTTCCGTTGGCGTAGTC
This sequence comes from uncultured Rhodobacterales bacterium, assembly GCA_964599185.1. Taxonomy (GTDB): domain Bacteria; phylum Pseudomonadota; class Alphaproteobacteria; order Rhodobacterales; family Rhodobacteraceae; genus Rubrimonas. Next base: position 2,793 of record CAZRFB010000352.1, read on the forward strand.
GGCGTTCTCGAGCTGCTGCACGAAGTTGGAGACATTCCAGCCAGGCCGTCCGGCGAAGACGAGCAGGGGTGTCTCGGCGCCGTATTCGCGCTCGAGCCGCCGCCAGATCGCAAACAGCAGCGCATGGTTCTTGCGCGGCTCAACCGTGCAGACGCACAGCGCGAAGCGTCGCCCCTCAAGCGCCGGGGGCAGCGCCGCCGCGCCGCCCTCGCCGGGCGGGTCCATCGGGATCTCGTGGGCGAGCGGGATCGCCTCGACCGGCAGCTGTCGGCCAAGCATGGCCAGATGCGCCACAACGCGGTGGCGCGTGTAGTCGGAGATGGTCAGGAAGAAATCGGCGATCGCGCAGAGCTGGTGGAAGTTGTCGGTGAACCGGCGCACCAGGTCGATGTCGCAATATTCCGGGTGCTCGATCGGGATCAGGTCGTAGATATAGGCGCCGATCCGCACCCCCGAGGCCTTCACCATCGACAGACTGCGGATCGTGTCGCGCATCACCCAGAACGCGCCAAGGATGATCAGCGTGGCGGAAGGGGCCAGCCGCACCGGCCTTGCATTGGCGACCAGCGCCTGGATCAGCCGCTTCTGCTCGTCAAAACTGCGGTCGCGACGATCAAGCAGCGCGATGACGCGCTCGATAGCCACCGCGTCCACCGCAAAGATTCCGCCCATTTCGGAAAACATGATGAAATGCGGAACATTGGCGGAGCGCAACAGTCGGCGACAGAACTCGATCTGCACACGCTGGATGCCGGAGGGGTGATGAGCGTGCTGGAAATAGGAGAGCATGTCGCCGATGTCATAGACATGGCCTGACAGCGCCCGCGCGCCCTCCACTGCGCGCGCCGACATCCGCTGCGCCAGCCGCCCGCGCCCGATCGCTGTCAGCTCGCGATGCGCGTCGGCTTTGAGCGGGTCAAGCTCCAGCGCGCGGGCGTAGGCGTCTGCGGCCTCCTGCAATCGACAGCGCAGCTTGAGAAGGTGGCCGATCTGCAAGTGCAGGTCGGCGTCGTTTGGCGCGAGCAGCAGCGCTTCGCGATAGGCGGCGTCGGCGGCGGCGTAATCGCCATGCTCCTTGCGCGCATGGCCAAGCTGCACTCTGGTCCGCCAATCCTCAGGCCGGACGGCGAGATGGGCTTCGTAGTGCTGCGCCGCGAGCGCCCAGTCGCCCCGCGCGCGCGCGGCGTCACCCCTCAACCGATCGACCGATTTTCGTGACCGGTCAAAGAACGTCAGGTGCAGAGTTTTCATACCGTACCTGCGCTGTTAATCTCTTATGGGCATGCTGCGCCGCACTCGTTCTACGTCCTTATGATGATCGCCGCGCGACTTGTCGAGCGGCGCGAGAGCCGCCGCGATCTGATAAGCGTCTTCCCTGGCGCCGGTGGCGGGCGCAGGCGCCAAGGAAGACGCTGCGGCATGGACTGCGCCCGCCAGACATGCTTGTGAAGCAAGGCGCGCCCGGTGGCCGGTGCGCGCGGCCCGCCCGTCAGCGGGCCCTTGCACGGCGCCATCTCCCTGACCTGCTGACCAGGGATCTCCGAAAGGATCAAACGGCTTGACCAGTTCGCGCTTCACAGGCCACGCACCCTTCGGTCGCCGCGCCCGGAACGCCGCCCTGCTTTGGCATCGACACCGCTGCATTGCAGGCGGTGGCGTCACGGCGGGCGGCGTGGTCGCCCAAGCGTGCGGCGATAGGGCGGACCCGCCGATGACCGGTGGCGCACCGGTGTCGAAGGGTCGGGGCTTGCTGTTCGGGGTGAGGCTCGGCGTGTCCGCCGCGCCGGCGCGATGACAGCTCAGCTTCTTCTCGATCCGCTGCCGATCGACACGCCGCGCGTGCTGTTTGACGTGACGCGGCTGCTGCGGCGGCGCGACCAGCCGTTCGGCACGGGGGTGGACCGCATCGATCTCGCCATCGGGCGCGATCTTGTGGCGCGCTTCGGCGAGGCCTGCGGCTTTGTCCACTCCACGCTTCTCGGCCCGTCGCTGTTGCCGCATGCGTTCGGCGCGGCTCTACTTGAGGCGTTGGTCAAGCGCTGGCGCGGTGAAAGCGACCCTGCGCCCTCGGCCCTGCCTGCGCTGGCGCGCGGGTTGGCGCGGCGCATGCCGGAAAGTTGGCGTATCGGCGCGACCTATGTCGTCGCCTCGCATTCCGGCCTGCCTCAGCGACGCGGCGCGCTCGACCGGCTTGATCCCGGGCGCAAGATGCGCCGACTGGCCTATGTGCATGACCTGATCCCGATCGACTTTCCTGAATATCAGCGTCCCGCCAGCGCGGCCGCATTCCGAGCCTATCTGGCTGAATTCGTCGGCGGCGGGTCGGTCGCCTTCGCCGTCAACTCGTCCGATACCGGTGCGCGGCTGCGCCGCCACGCCGTCGAGCATGGCTGGGCGCTCGAGCGCCTCGACCTGCGCCCGCCGCGCATCGCGGCTGGCGCGGCCTCGCCGTCGTCGCCGCCGAGACGCGAAGTCGCCGCGATTCTCGCCGATCCTGCGCCGTTCTTTCTGTGTGTCGGCACCGTCGAGCCGCGCAAGAACCACCTGCTGCTGCTGCATTTGTGGCGCGATATGGCGATGGCGGGCAATGCGCCGCGGCTGGTGATCGCAGGGCGCCGCGGCTGGGAGAACGAGATGGTGGTGGATATGCTTGAACGCTGCCCGGCGATGCGCGGCCATGTCGTCGAGTTCAGCGATCTGGACGACGCTGAAATCGACGCGCTGATGCGCGCGACGCGGGCGCTGCTGATGCCCTCCTTCGCCGAAGGTCTTGGGGTTCCGCTGCTGGAGGCTGCGGCGCGGGGAGCGTGCGCGCTTGTCTCGGATCTGCCCGCGCTGCGCGAGGCGGCGGGGCCCGAAACGGTGTTTCTTGATCCGCTTGACGGCCCCGCCTGGCGACGCGAGATCGCGGCGCGCGCGCAATGAGCGCGCCGCGATCTCGCGCCATACCTGATCGCGATTGAACCCTGCGCCTCGGCGCGCCCGTTCGCCAGACGTTAGATCCCTCCCTCACGCCGCGCAGATCGGGCGTGGCGCGGCGGCGTTTCCGATCTTAGTGGCCGGATCACCCGCCCAAGCAACCATCCCGCGCCGCCAAGAGACCCGCCCAGGAATGATCGAGATCTCACGGCGCCGCCGCCTTTAGCGCCCCTCCGGGCGAATAGATCAGATGCGCGTCGTCCGGGCGATCAAGCCGGGACTGGCCCGCCGTCGAGGTCTCGGTCGCCCAGCTGACTTTCCACTGCCCGCGCGGGCCGCCGCGCAGGTTGGTGCTCTCCGGCAGGCCGGTGGCCTCATTTGATGCCCAGCTCGGCAGCGTTCGCGCCGTCGCCTGCGCCACGATCCGCGCGGCGATGGGGTGCAGCGAACCGTCCGGGTTTCGCGCGCCGACGTTTGCCGCCACCCATGCCCGCAAGTCCACCTCGGGAGGAAGCGGCGTAACGCTCAGCGGGCTTACCGGCGTCGCGCTGATGTTGGTCATGGGGCCATTTAGAGTCCCCGCAGCGTTCATCTTGTTCAGCTGGGGCCGCGTCTGCGCGGCGGCAACCAGCGATCCATCCGGCGTGTTCCACTCAAGGTCCGCGATGTGCAGCCGATCCGGGACATCGGCCACCATCATCACCGGCGGGCGCCCGCCGGGCCGATCCTGCGTCGCACTGCCCTCGTCAAACACGCAGCGCACGATGTTCATCTGCGCCTGCTCATCTGCGACAATCAGCGCGTTTGCCGCATTGTTGGCGGGGTCAACGATAGCAGCTTCGATGTAGGTTCCTTCAAGCTGGACGCAGTTCTGCCCCCAGTTCGCGTTCCAGTGGTTGATAAGGTCGATCCCACGACACCACTTGTTGATTTCAGGAAAGCGGTGCTTTGCCGTCGCGAACAAGTTGCCGTTGAAGCTGATCTTTTCGCACCGCTCGCCAATCAGGACAAGGAGAGAGGACATGGTTGTCTTATTGCTCGGATTGACATGCGACGCAAACAGCGACTCAAAGGCGATGCAGCCGTCAAATGTGATGTCCGAACACGGCGCAGGCCCAACGTAGTTCGGTGCGAACGACTGCGTGAGCGGGAAGATCGTAATGACTTTATCAGGCCCCCAGCCAAAATCGCAATGATCGATATAGACGCGCGTCTGAACGGCGCCGCTCCATGTCGAGCTTTCGTTGGTATAGTCGCCCAGCCAGATGCAGTGACGTTTATCACCCTCTTGCCCGCGCGTGTCGCCCCATTCCCAATATTCAGCGGGAAGGTTCGTCATATTGCCCGCCGTCCCCGGCTCGCCGGTGATGACCTGCGTCGAGGGCTGGCCGCCTTCGCCGCCTGCATAGATGCGCAACCCGCGCACCAGCACGTTGCTCGCCCTGATCTTGAGCCGCGCCATGGCAAGGAAGAACCCCGGCGCGCGCCGCGCGTCGATGGTGAGGTCGCCATGCGTCAGCGACGGAATGTCGATCTCGCCGCTTTCCAGCCATACCGGCCCGACACCCGGCTCGATGATGACATAGCGCGCGCCGGGCGTTGTAAGCGCCGCACGCAGCGACCCCGGCCCGGTATCCGCCGACGAGGTGACGCGGATCGTCGCGCCGCCCCGCCCGCCAGTGGTGTAGCGCCCATGGCCGGTTGCGCCGGGGAAAGCGCGCGGCGTCGGATCGACAACCGCCTCAGCGCCTATCGCGGCAAAAGCCCCGACTGCAGTGAACGCGCCGCCGACCGCGCCGAAGTTTGTCCCGGCGTTCCAGTCCGCCGCCAGCCCGCCGAAGAACAGAGACGGAGAACCGAGGCTCGCAGGGTCCAGCACCCCCTCAAACGCTGCGCCGGGAATGGCGTCGTCGAACGAGACATAAACCCAGCGCAACGCGGCGTTGGCGGGGAGGGGGTTTGTTCCAGCAGAAAACGCCCCGACTCCATAGCCGTTGCGATTGACCGCAAGTTCGCTGGCGATAGGCGCGGTGTTGAAAGACCCCGGCATCGGCGCGCCGTCGAGCGTGATCTCCACAGTCGGCGCGGCGTCGTTGAGGTCTGCCGTGACAACGAGGGTATGCTCCAGCCCGTCACTTACCGGGTTGGTCGATGTCTAGGACGCAACAGCGATAGCCGACGCTGGCGGAAAGAGGCCCACGTTTATTTTCCCGGTGGAAAACACCCTGAAACTGTGTCGCCCTGTTAAATCAAACATAGTCGAACCCACCGAGTTGTCGGTCGGGATCGTGAACCGCGCTGCAAACGTCATTTTGCGCCGAAGCCCAGGCCCCTCCGTCAGCCCAAGCGCAGAAGGTCGCCTGAGATACGCGCCGCCGGTGGTGATGTTTGACATTTGGCGGCGCATGGTCAGCGAAACCGGGATGCTCCGGGCGCCTGTCGCCGTGCGCGCCTCAAACGTCAGCGCCCGCGTGCCGCTCTCGGTCGGCGCGCCATGCACCATCCCAGTCTGCTCGTCGAAAAGCACCCCCGCCGGGAGCGCGCCGCCAACCAGCGCAAACGACAAAGGCGCGTCCGCAGAGGCGTATTCAGACAGATCAAGCCCCCACCAGCCGCCGAGCGCGGCCTCCTGCGGCGGGATTGTTTGCGTGGCGATCGGAGAGCGCGCAGTAATGCGCGTCAACGCCGCCAGGGCGCTGGCCGCGCCGACGCGATTTGTCGCGGTGACCAGCACGTCGATATCGCGGTCCTCGTCCTCGGGCGCGACGCGGTATTCGGCGCCCTCCGCCCCCTCTATGGCGACCCCGTCCCGGCGCCAGACCCAGGCCAGCGCGGGCGCAGGTTCTCCGGCCCAGAGGCCGGCGCTTGCAATCAGCGTGGCGCCGACGACAGCCGCGCCAGAGATCTCCGGCGCGGCAATCATGCCTGGCGCGACAGGAAGCGGCGTCGGTGTCGCGTGCGCCGGTTCGCTGGCTGCGCCGGCGCCGACGTCGCTGACGGCGCGCAAGCGGACCGACGTCTCCACGTGATCGGCAAGCCCCGTAACCAGAAAGGCGCCGAGAATTGCGGCGTTCAGCACGCGCCACTCGCCGCCGTCCAGCGAGATCTCGAGCGTTGTCAGCCCGACGCCGCCGTCATCGGGCAGACGCAGCGTCCGCACGACCAACGTTCCGCCGGTCGCGGCGTCGGTGAGCGACCAGTCCTGCGGCGCAAAGGCCGATGGGACAGGACGCGCCGACATGCGGCGCGACTGCATGACGCTCAGGCTGATTCCCAGCATTGACTGCGTGTTCCACGGGATGATGGGCGCCCATTCCAGCTGATCATGGGCAGCGATTCCACGGGATGATGGGCAGCCGTTCCACGCGATCGTGGGCGGGTTTGACCGACAGTCTGAAGCTACGGTGACCTTCGTTTTAAGCGA
>CAZRFB010000353.1:0-2277 GCA_964599185.1 uncultured Rhodobacterales bacterium
CGAGGGGTGGCGCTGCCAGTAGCGGATGATCGAGCCGAGCAGGTCGGGCCGCCGCAGGAACGGGCTGTCGGCGGGCTGGCTCGCGCCCATCACCACATGGTTGCCGCCGCCGGTGCCGGAGGGGCGGCCGTCGAGCTCGAACGTCGAGGCGTCCAGCCCCAGTTGCCGCGCCTCCTCATACACCGTCTCGGTGATATGGACCTGCTCCTCCCACGTGCGGGAGGGCTGGATATTGACCTCGATCACGCCGGGGTCGGGCGTGACCTTGATCTCATGCAGGCGCATGTCCTTGGGCGCGGGATAGCCTTCTATGTGGATCGGCTGGCCCAGGTCGGCCGCCGCGTCCTCCACCGCCGCCACCAGATCGACGTATTCCTCGGCGTTGCGGGTGGGCGGCAGGAACACGCACAGCTTGCCGTCGCGCGGCTCGACCGTCAGCGCGGTGCGCACGAAGGGGCCGGCGCCGGTGAACGGCTGGCCGGGGCCGACGGCGGCCAGCGCGGGGCCGCCTTCCCGCGTCTGGCGCCTGGCCGCCAGCGCGCGCACCCGCGCCCAGAACGCGGCGTAGCTCTCCACCGCCGTATCGGGGTCGGCCGGCGCGTCGGGGTGCGCGGCGCCGTCGGCGCCGTGCAGGACGATGGCGCGGACGGGGCGCGCCAGCAGCGGGCGCTGCATCTCCTGCGCGAAGGGGTCGCTCTCCAGCAGGTAGGGATACTGATCCTCGTCGAGAAACGGCAGCGCGTTGAGCGGCAGGCGGAAGCCCGCCGGGCTGTCGCCGGGGATCAGGATCAGCCGCTTGCTGCGCACCGCCCAGATCTCGGACTGCCACTGGAACCGCCGCCCGCGCCGCGCCGCAGCCGCCTGCGCCGCCTGCGCCAGCGACGCCTGAACCGGCAGCACGAAGCTGCGCGGCTTGCCCAGCCCTTCGGAGAAAACCCGCGCCATGCGCGCGCGCGCCTGCGGGTCTTCGAGCTTGTTGGTCGCAGGGTCGAGGTTGACGGGAAGCTGATGCTCCTGCTTCAGGAACGCGGCGGGGTCTTCGTAGGCGGTCTGCACATACTCGCCGCCTACGCCCAGATGCTCGGCCAGCCGCACCGCGAAACGCTCCGCCGCCTCGACGGTCGCGCCAGTGTCGGCCTCGGGCGCGATCAGGTCGGGGTTGGTCCACAACGCCTCGCCGTCCGCGCGCCAGTGCAGCGTGAACGACCAGCGCGGCAGCTGCTCGCCTGGATACCACTTGCCCTGCCCGTAATGCAGCAGCCCGGTCGGCGCGAAGCGTTCGCGCAGGCGGCGGATCAGCTTGTCGGCGTAGCCGCGCTTGGTGGGGCCGACGGCCTCGGTGTTCCACTCGCCCGCGTCGCGGTCATAGGCGGCCAGAAACGTCGGCTCACCGCCCACGGTCAGCCGCACGTCGCCGGCCTTGAGGCGTTCGTCGATCCGGCGACCCAGCGCGTCGATCCCCGCCCATTGCTTGACGGTGTAGGGGGCTGAGACGCGCGGCGTCTCGCGGATGCGCTCGATCTTCATGTCGAAGCCGAAGGTGACCTCGCACGGCTCCAGCCCGCCCGAGATCGCCGCAGCCGACGCGGGCTCCGGCGTCGCGGCCAGCGGGATGTGCCCCTCGGCGGTCAGCAGCCCGGAGGTCGGGTCCAGTCCCACCCAGCCCGCGCCGGGCAGGAACACCTCGGTCCAGGCGTGCAGGTCGGTGAAATCCGTGGTCGGCCCGCCCGCGCCGCCGTCGATGGGCGACAGATCGGCGACCAGCTGGATCAGGTAGCCCGAGACGAACCGCGCCGCGAAGCCGTGATGGCGCAGCAGGTTGACCATCAGCCACGCGCTGTCGCGGCAACTGCCGCTGGCCTTCTGAAGCGTCTCCTCCGGCGTCTGCACGCCCGGCTCCATGCGGATCAGGTAGCCGGTCATCGACTGCAGCTTCTGGTTGACCGCCACCACCCAGTTCAGCGTGTCGTCGGCCTCGGTGGGCCTTGTCTCGGCGATCAGCTTCGCCAACAACGGCCCCGGCGCCTGCGTCTCCAGATAGGGGCCGAGGTCCTTCTTCAGCATCGCCTCGTAGCGGAAGGTCGGCGTGCGCGCCTCCTCCTCGATGAAGAAGTCGAACGGGTTGATCGCCAGCATCTCGGCGATCAGATCGACCTCGACGTGGAAGTGATCGACCTTCTCGGGAAACACCAGCCGCGCCTGCCAGTTGCCGAACGGGTCCTGCTGCCAGTTGGTGAACCGCTTCTCCGGGCTGATCTTGAGGCTGTAGCTCAGCAC
>CAZRFB010000354.1:0-5073 GCA_964599185.1 uncultured Rhodobacterales bacterium
GCGCCTCGAACCAAGCGAGCGGCGGCGCCCAGCCCAGCGCCTTGTTCAGCGCATAGCGGGCGAAATCGGCGCTGAGCGCGGGCGCGCCGCCGCCGCCAAAGCCGTCGCGGCGCAGCTTCCACAGCGCCGACAGCATCATCGCCGCCAGCGCGGGCTCGGGGTGGTCGCCCAGCACATGCAGCGCGCTGAGATAGCGGTCGTGGTGCTGCTGCGCCACGTTGCACGACAGCGACGCGCCGCCCGCCGGGCGCAGCCGATAGACCACCGCCTCGGTCCACGCCAGCGCCGGGGCGTGGGCGCTCAGGCGCAGCGGCAGCGACTGGTCCTGGATGAACACGGCCTCGTCGGCGCCGCCCGCCGCCATCCACAGCGCGCGCGTGCAGAGAAACCCCATGTGGGTGATCTGGCGGCGGGCGGTGAAGCGCAGCGGGTCCGTGACGCGGCGGCTCTCGGCGCTGTCGGGGATCGGCGCATCGGACAGGCCGCGCGTCGCCCGCCCGAAGACCAGCGGCGCGTCGCAGCGGCGCGCCTGCGCCATCAGCCATTGGGTCGCGTTGGGCGGCAACAGGTCGTCGCCATCGACCGGGTGCAGCCACGCGCCCCGCGCCGCCTGCGCCGCCTGATTGATGCGGATCGCCGGGCCGCGATTGGCCGCGTCGCCGAGCACGCGCAGGCGCGGGTCGCGCGCCGCCTCCGCCGCCAGCAGCGCGCGCGAGCCGTCGGTGGAGCCGTCGTCAACGCAGACGATCTCGCACGACGCGCCCCCGCTCTGCGCGCGGATCGCCGCCAGCGTCTCGCCCAACACGGCGGCCTTGTTGAACACGGTCACCAGATAGCTGACCTGCGGCGCGGTCATGCGGCGGGGCCGTCCTCGCGCCAGTGATCGGCGATCCAGGTCGCCGGGCGCAGCCGCTTGTACCAGCCGCCCGGCCAGCGCCCGGCCAGCGCGTCGTCGGGGTTGGGGTGGCCATGAAACACCACCACGCGGGCGCCGGGCGGCACGGCGGAGGGCAGGAACCACTTCAGCAAGCCTTTCGGCAGGCAGTGCTTCTTGAAGCTGACGCACCAGCCCTCGGGCCAGTAGGTCAGCCGCTCGCGCCCCAGGATATGGCTGAGATACGCCTGTTCGTTGCGGTAGAGGTCCACCCAGGCTTGCGTCGGTTTGGACAGATAGGTGTCGAGCAGTTCGGTCTGCGCGCCGATCTCGAAGCGGAACACCGAGGAGTTGCCGACGATGCGATCGGGGTGGGTCCAGTTCAGGATGATGCAATAGGCGCCGGGATGGTCGAAGAAAACGTCCAGCCCCCCGGTGATCACCACATCCAGATCCATGAACAGCGTCGGCCCCTTCAGATCGCCGATTTCGGGCGCATAGAGCGCCAGCTTGCGCCAGGGCGTCATCTGATAGGGCGGGTCGATGCGCATGTCGGGGATCGGCAGCGCCTCGATCTCCGGGCGCAGGCCGGTCGCGTCGTCGGTCAGGCAGACGAAGCGGAACGGCCGCGTCATGTGCCGCGCCGACATCGCATAAAGGCGGTTGGCGTATTCGGGGCCGTAGAGCGCGCCCCATTTCATGCAGAGGATGTTGACCGGGTCTGCCATCGGCGCGGCGCTCCTGCTCAGGCGGCTTGCGAGAGATCGACGCCATCGGCCAGCAGGGCGCGGGCCTCGGGCGCGTGGCGGTCGATGTCGGGCCAGTCGTCAGGCGCGCCGAACCCCGCCAGCGAGACGGCGCAGAGCGGCCCGGCCTGATAGTGCATCTTCTTGTAGTTTTTCCGCGGCGCCAACGGCCCCAGCACCGCGTCGCGCAGGCGGCGCAGCAGGCGGCGGCGCTTCATGATCTCGGCGGGGTTGCTGCGCGCCACCGCCGCCGCCTCCGGCTGCGAACTGCGCGGGAAGAAGCACAGATGCAGGCAGCGCAGCGGCGTCGTGTCCCAGTCGGCTTCGCGCCACGTCTCCAGCAGGCTGTCGGCGCTCCAGCCGGGGCGGAAAACCATCGCCTTGCCGTGCAGGCGTTCGTGGCGGCCCTGCTCCCACGACGAGATCGCGCGGAAGTTGTAGAGCTTGGTGATCGAGCGCGCCTCGGGTGGGGCGTAGCCCTCGGCCACGCCGGCGGCGAAGTCGGCGCGCACGGCGTGCAGGGTGTGGCCGTGGATCTTCCACCAAGTATCATAGTCTCCGCCGAGGATCGCCGGGCGCAGCCGCGCCAGCGCCGCCCGGTCATAGATCTCGTCGCCATCCACGCCCAGAACCCAGGCGTCCGACCCCGCCAACGGCGCCACAAAGCGGTGGGTGTCGTAGGCGTCGGCGACGGTCTGCACCTGCACATGCGGCCAGCGCGCGGCGATGGCGTCCACGATGGCGCGGGTGCGGTCGGTCGAGCCGTTGTCCAGCACCATGACCGCGTCGCAGAAGTCCACCACGTTCAGCAGCGACCACGCGACGAAGCGATCCTCGTTGCGCAACAGCGCGACGCCGACGATGCGGGTCACGCCTCCGCCCCGGTCAGAAGTGCGAAGCCGTCGGCGCGGCGGGCCTTGCCGAATGACATGCAGGACATGCGCTTACCCCGGGGAACCTGCAGCCAGTTCTAGTCGCCGCCGCGCCTTCCTGCAATCGACCCGTCGGCGGGGCGCATCGCCGCGTTCAGCGCACCGTGGGTTCAAGGTCGAAGAAACCGACGGAAACCAGATTGTAGCCGCGCTTCTCGGGGTCGGGCACGACAGCCAGTTCGAAGGTCAGAGACATCCGGGGCGACTCGAGCGCCTTGGCGCCGGTGGCGTTGAAGACCAGTTGCGCCAGCGTGCCCGGCGCCAGTGCGTTGACGTTCTGCGGGTAGCGGCCGTCACAATAGTTGAGATTGCCGCACACTCGCAGCCCGGACCACAAATCGCCGGGCGTGAACAGCCCGCCTGCGCCATCGGTGATCGACAGCGTGTCCTTGTTGTAGGACAGTGCGATGGCCGCGTCGGAGGTGTTGCGGATACGCAGTGAGAAAGTCGCCTCCCCGCTCGCGGCGCCATAGACCAGCGACACCACCTCGACGTCGAAGACATCGGATGAAAATGTCCTGCGACGGTCGGTCGCCGCCGAAGACGCCGCGCCGGCGTTCTCGACGGTCACGCGAACCTCCGGCGCGTCGCCGCCGCCGCTGCGCGCAGAACTGGAAAAGCCGCAGCGGGAGACGCTTCGATTCACCAGCAGCGCCTGATCGGCGCCCGTCAGCGGAAAACTGGAATAGGCGAAGCCGAGCACCGTGCCATTGACCGCGTCCAGCATCGACGCTTCGAGTTCGATCTGGTCGCCATAGGTCGTCATGGCGCCGGTCACGATGGCGTCCACCTGCGCGATGCGGGCGATCTTGGCGGCGCCTTCGGGCGACACCGTGCCGTCTTCGACAAGATCCTGCTCGCGAAAGATCGCGGAGAGAGAGCGCCGGTCTATGACGCTCGTGCTGGGGTTTTTCGCGCGGAACAAGGCGCCCTGAAAGCGGTTGGAGGCGCGTTCGGAAAGATCCGAGCACGTCCCGTCGCCATGGACGATGGTCGCCACGGCGATCTTTTTCGGCGCGTCGTTCTCGACGAAGGACAACACCTCGGCGGCCAGTTCGCCGAGCGCCGCCTCGAGGTTTTCAGCGGCGTCGGCGGCGAACGGGGCGAGGGCGATGGCGAGTGAAGCGGTCAGCCGCATGCGTCGGACTCCTTCAGGGCGATCTCGATGTTGTCGAGCAGGTTCGCACGCGCATTCGCGAGGGCCGCAGCGCCGCGACCGTTGCCCTGAACGATGATGGGATCGGCGGGCGTCGCAAGGCTCAGCTGGAGAAACGCTGCGTCGCGCCCCCCGGCGGTGGTGATCCGCTCGGCGTAATCGGTCGCCGAGACCACGCCGGGCGCGCAGCCCGCCGCAGCGAAGGCTTTGGCGAGACGCGCGGCCAACGGAGCGGAGAAGGCGACCGGGACGGTGTCGGGCAACGCGGTCAGGTCGGCGGTCGCGGCTGGCGGCGGCGTTGGCTCAAGGCGCTCGTTCAGGCCGATCACGCCCACGACCAGCGTGACGACCGCCCCAAGGAAAAAGACGATACGCTCCACGCGGGCGAATATCCAAGTCACGATGCCCATCGACCCGCCCGCCAAAGCCTTCGCCTGAACGACGCGGGACAGACTAACGGATGATTCCGTCGCGCGAAACCGCGAGCGCCCGGCGTGCGCGCCTTTCTTCAGCCCGCCCCGGTCAGCGCCTTTGCGAACTCCTCCGGGTCGAACGGCGAAAGGTCGTCTATCTGCTCGCCGACGCCGATGGCGTGAATCGGCAGGCCGAAGCGGTCGGCCAGCGCCACCAGCACGCCGCCCTTGGCGGTGCCGTCGAGCTTGGTCATCACCAGCCCGGTCACGTCGGCCACCTGCTTGAAGATCTCGACCTGGTTCAGCGCGTTCTGCCCGGTGGTGGCGTCGAGCACCAGCACGGTGTTGTGCGGCGCGGAGGGGTCGCGCTTGCGCAGCACGCGCACGATCTTGGCCAGCTCCTCCATCAGGTCGCCCTTGTTCTGAAGCCGCCCGGCGGTGTCGATCAGCAGCATGTCGGCGCCTTCGGCCTGCGCGCGCGCCAGCGCGTCATAGGCGAGGCTGGCGGGGTCGGTTCCCTGTTCGGCCTTCATCACCGGCACGCCCGCGCGCTGACCCCAGATCTCGAGCTGCTCCACCGCCGCCGCGCGAAAGGTGTCGCCGGCGGCGATCATCACCGTTTTGCCCGCCGCCTTGAGCTGGCTGGCGAGTTTGCCGATGGTGGTGGTCTTGCCCGAGCCGTTCACCCCCACCACCAGCACCACCTGCGGGCGGTGGGGATAGATCGGCAAGGGCCGCGCGACGGGCTCAAGGATGCGCGCCACCTCCGCCGCCAGCAAGCCCTTGATCTCGCGCGCGCCGAGGCGGCGGCCGAAGCGGCCCTCGGCCATGGCGGCGGCGACGCGCATCGCGGTCTGCGCGCCGAGGTCGGCCTGGATCAGCAGCTCCTCCAGCCGCTCCAGCATGGCGTCGTCGAGCACGCGCTGCGGCTCCGGCGGCGCTGCGGGCGCAG
>CAZRFB010000355.1:0-2088 GCA_964599185.1 uncultured Rhodobacterales bacterium
ATAGTTCAGCGGCTTCAGCGCCGCTTTCAGCGCGTCATGCGCGCGGCCGATATCGACCACGATGCGGTCGGCGGTCAGCTCGGTGCGAAAGAACGCCACGTCCACGACATAGGTCGCGCCGTGCATCCCCTGCGCCGGGCCGAAGATCTCTCCCGGCAGGGAATGGGCGATCATGATGTGGTCGCGGACTTCGACGGCGTACATGCGGCGGCTCCTGTCGCTTCCTGTCCCGCCCGTCATAGGCGGGGCGGCGCGGCGCTCCAAGCCCCTTCAGGGATAGCGCACGGCGGTCGCCACGCCGGGGCCGTTCAGAATCTCCGGGAACCGCTCCGCCAGCGCCCCAAACGCCACTTCATCGGTGATCAGCGCGTCAAGGCGCGGGTCGGCCAGCAACGCGAGCGCCAGCGCCAGCCTGCGCCGATGATCCCAGCGCGGGCGGCGCGACGGCGGCAGCGACCCCACCTGGCTCGACTGGATGCGCAGGCGGCGCGCGTGGAACGCCCCGCCCAGCGCCACCGGCGTCTCGCCCGCGCCGTGCCAGCTCATCTCGACCAGCGTGGCGTCCGGACCCAGCGTCGCCATCGCCGTCGCCAGCCCTGCGGCGCTGGCGGAAGTGTGAAAGGCGAGGTCGCAATCGCCGGGCGCATCCTTTACGCGAGCAAACTTCACGCCAAGTTGCGCTGCAATATCGCCACGTTCCGTTAATACGTCGATAAGTGTGACCTCGGCGCCAGGCAAGCGGGAGAGAATCATCGCGGTCAGCAGCCCCAGCGCGCCCGCCCCCACCACGGCGATGCGGTCGCCGGGCGCGGCGGCGCCGTCCCAGACCGCGTTCAGCGCCGTCTCCATGTTCGCCGCCAGGATCGCGCGGCGCGGCGTCACGGCGTCAGGAACCGCGATCACGGCGGCGGCGGGCACGGTGAAGAAGGACTGATGCGGATGCAGCGCGAACACGGTGCGGCCGACCAACGCCTCCGGCCCCTGCTCGACCACGCCGACGGCGGCGTAGCCATACTTGACCGGAAAGGGAAATTCGCCCTGCTGGAACGGCGCGCGCATGGTCGCGTACTGGCCGGGCGGCACGCGGCCCTGCGCCACCAGCCGCTCGGTGCCCCGGCTGATCCCCGACCACAGCATCCGCACGCCCACATCGCCGGGCGCGACCGTCACCGCCTCATCGCGCAGGCTCGCCAGCCCCGGCGCTTCGTGCCATAGCGCGCGCGCGCTGATCATCCGATTCACTCCTTGCAAACGCTCCCGGAGAAAGACGCCGCCATCATGCTCGACGCAACCCCGAACGCCGCGCCGACCACAATCGCCGAGATGCCGCTGCGCGAGACGGCGGACGGCCTCACCCCTGCGGGCCTGCAGCCGCGCGCGCTGCTGCGGCGGCGCCGTCTGCTGGTGGCGGGCCTGAATCTCGCCTCGCTGGGGGCCTTGGGCTGGGGCGTGGCGCATGTGCTGAGCATCGGCGGCTGGAGCCTCGCCGAAGCGGTGATCTTCGCCGGTTTTCTGATCGGCGCGCCGTGGACGGTGATGGGGTTCTGGAACGCCGTGATCGGGCTTTGGGTGCTGCACGGTCCGCGCGGCCTGCGCGACGCCTGCCCGGTGCTGGACGACGGCGCCGACGAAAGCCCGCTGCGCGCCCGCACCGCCGTGGTGATGTGTCTGCGCAACGAGGATCCCGCCCGCGCGCTGGCGCGGCTGGCGGCGGTGCGCGCGGGGCTTGACGCCACCGGGCAGGGCGCGGCCTATGACCTGTTCGTGCTCAGCGACAGCGACGACCCGGCAGTGGCGGCGGATGAGGAGCGGCTGTTTTCGCAGATGCGCGACCAGCTCGGCGCAGACGCGCGCTATCGCCGCCGCGCCGACAACGCAGGCTGGAAGGCCGGCAACATCCGCGATTTCCTGCGTCGCTGGGGCGGCGCCTACAGCTTTTTCCTGCCGCTCGACAGCGACAGCCTGATGTCGGGCGCGGCCATCGTGCGCATGACGCGCATCATGCAGGCGCATCCCCGGCTGGGCATCCTGCAAAGCCTGGTGGTCGGCGCGCCCAGCGACAGCTTCTTCGCGCGCGTGTTCCAGTTC
>CAZRFB010000356.1:0-10087 GCA_964599185.1 uncultured Rhodobacterales bacterium
TGACGCGCGCGGCGGCGGACTGGATGGCGGCGCTGGAGGCGGTGGGCGTGCCCTGCGGCCCGGTCAACGACATCGCGCAGGCTTTTGCGGAGCCGCAGGCGATCCACCGGGGCGCGCGGATGGCCTATGGCTGCAACATCGGCGCCTATCTGGGCGGGCTGGTCTCAGGCTCGCTGCACGGCTGGTGGTGGCTGATCTTCGGTTATGCGGGCAGCATCATCGGCGTGCGGGCGCGCGCGCTGCTGGCGATGGATCCGCCGTTGCAGGCGGCGCGCGCCTGATCTCAAGCCACCGCGCCCGCCGCGCGCAGCGCCGCGATCTCATCGGCGTCATAGCCAACCTCCGCCAGCACCGCGTCGGTGTGCGCACCCAGCATCGGCGGCGCGTGGCGGTAGGTGACCGGCGTCTCGCTCAACCGCATCGGGCTGGCGATGGTCTCCACCGCCCCGCCCGCCGCAAGGGCGTGCGCCTGCCGCACCCGCGCGCCGCGATGGCGCGCCTGCGGCTCGGCAAAAGCCTGCGCGATGTCGTTGACCGGGCCGCAGGGCACCCCCACCGCCTCCAGCGCCGCCATCCAGTCCGCCGCCGCGCGCGTCTCGGTGATCGCGCGCAGCAGCGGCACGAGCGTCTCGCGGTTCTCGACCCGCGCGCGGTTGGTGGCGTAGGCCGGGTCCGCCGCGAGATCGGGCCGCCCCGCGACAGTGCAGAGCTTCGCGAACTGCCCATCGTTGCCCACCGCGATGATGAACCAGGCGTCCGAGCCCGGAAACGTCTCGTAGGGAACGATGGTCGGATGCGCGTTGCCGCGCCGCACCGGGGTCTGGCCGTCGGTCAGATACGCCAGCCCCTGATTGATCAGCCACGACAGCTGCGTGTCAAACAGCGCCACGTCGATGTGCTGGCCGCGTCCGGTGACGTCGCGCGCCCGCAGCGCGGCGAGGATCGCGTTGCTGGCGTACATCCCGGTCATCACGTCGGCGACGCCCACGCCCACCTTCATCGGCGGGCGGTCGGGCTCGCCGGTCACGCTCATGATCCCGCCCATGCCCTGGATCATGAAGTCGTATCCCGCGCGGTGCGCCGCCGGGCCGTCCTGGCCGAATCCGGTGATCGAGCAATAGATCAGGCCGGGGTTGATCGCCGACAGGTCGGCGTAGCCCAAGGCCCGCCGCGCCAGATCGCCCAGCTTGAAGTTCTCCAGAAGAACATCCGCCCGCGCCGCCAGCCTGCGGATCACGCCCGCGCCTTCCGCGCTGGCGATGTCCACCGCCGCCGAGCGCTTGTTGCGGTTGGCGCAGAGGTAATAGGCGCTCTCGCGCGTGTCGCGGCCCTCGGCGTCCTTCACGAACGGCGGCCCCCAGCCGCGGGTGTCGTCGCCCGAACCGGGGCGCTCGATCTTGACCACGTCGGCGCCCAGATCGCCCAGCACCTGCGCGCAGGTCGGCCCGGCGAGGATGCGGCTGAGGTCGAGCACGCGCAGGCCGGTCAGCGGGCCATCCTTCAGGCGGTCGTCCATCAGCGCCTCCAGCGGATTTCGGGCGGGTCAAGGATCGCGTCAGCGACCCTGCGCCAGCAGGGCTTGTCCTTGACGCGGCCGAAATCCGCAAGACCATCGGCGATGGCCTCGCAAGGCGGTCCCCGCCTTCGAGGCCGTCCCCAGCCCTTTTTTCTACGCCGTCAGCCCTTCGGGGTCGGGCAGGCCGTGGATGCGGCTGCACGCGGTCAGCGTGTTGGCCAGCAGGCAGGCGATGGTCATCGGCCCCACGCCGCCCGGCACCGGCGTGATCGCGCCCGCCACCGCCGCCGCTTCGGCGTACTGCACATCGCCGACGATGCGCGTCTTGCCCTCGGGCGTCTCGATGCGATTGATGCCGACGTCGATCACCGTGGCGCCGGGCTTGATCCAGTCGCCGCGCACCATCTCCGCCCGGCCCACCGCCGCAACCAGAATATCGGCGCGGCGACAGACGGCGGGCAGGTCGCGGGTGCGGCTGTGGGCGATGGTGACGGTGGCGCTGTCCTTCAGCAGAAGCTGCGCCATCGGCTTGCCGACGATGTTGGAGCGGCCCAGCACCACCGCCTCCAGCCCCGCCAGATCGCCCAGCCGGTCGCGCAGCAGCATCAGTGAGCCCAGCGGCGTGCAGGGCACCATCGCCTTCAGCCCGGCGCCCAGCCGCCCGACGTTCTCGATGTGAAAGCCGTCAACGTCCTTGGCCGCAGAGATCGCGTTGATCACAAGGTCGGCGTCGATATGGGCGGGCAGCGGCAGTTGCACCAGAATCCCGTGCACGTCGGGGTCGGCGTTCAGCCGCGCGATCAGCGCCAGCACCGCATCCTGCGGCGTGTCGGCGGGCAGCGTGTGCTCATAGGAGTTCATCCCCGCCTCGCGCGTCTGGCGGTTCTTGTTGCGCACATAGATCTGGCTGGCGGGGTTCTCACCCACCAGCACCACCGCCAGACCCGGCGTCACGCCGCGGCCTGCCACCATCGCCGCCACGCCCGCGCCCACCCTGGCGCGGATTTTCTCCGCGAACGCCTTGCCGTCGATCACCGCCGCCGTCATGCCTGTCCCTCGTCGGTCATTGAAATTGTTGGCTTTGCCTCAGACCATCCGCCGCGCCGCGCGCCCCGCCCGCAGCCGCTTGATGAACGGGATCACGAACAACAGCGCCGCGATGGCGATCAGCGTTCCCGAGATCGGCCGCGTCACGAACACCGTCACGTCGCCCTGCGCGCCGATCAGCGACTGGCGCAGCGACTTCTCCATCAGCGGCCCCAGCACCAGCGCCAGCACCAGCGGCGCCATCGGATAGTCGGCCTTGCGCAGCGCGAACGCGGCGAGGCCGAAGCCCACAATCAGCCAGACGTCGTGCATCTTCTGCGCGGGCGCATAGCCGCCGATGATGCACAGCGTCAGCACCACCGCGCTCAGCACCGCGAACGGCGTGCGCAACGCCCAGACGAACAGCGGGATCAGCGCGATGTTGACCGCCACCGCGACCACGTTGGCGGTGTAGAGGCTGGAGATCAGCCCCCAGACGAACTCCGGCTGCTCGATGAACAGCATCGGCCCCGGCATCAGCCCCCACATCACCATGCCGCCCAGCAGCAGCGCGGTGGTGGGTGAGCCGGGAATGCCCAGCGTCAGCATCGGCAGCAGCGATCCGGTCGAGGCGGCGTTGTTGGCGCTCTCCGGCGCCGCCACGCCCTCGATGGCGCCCTTGCCGAAACGCTCCGGCGTCTTCGAGCCGCTGCGCGCCAGCCCATAGGCCATCAGCGCGGCGGGCGTCGCCCCCGCCGCCGGCAGTACGCCCACGAAAAAGCCCAGCACCGAGCCGATCGACATCGCCCTGATCGAGCCGCGCAGCGCCCTGACCCCCGCGATCATGTCGCGAAAGCCGATGCGCGCGGTCATCACGCTGGGCTTGCCGCGCGTCTCCTCGATGGTCCACAGCACCTCGCCCACGCCATAGACGCCTATGGCGAGGATCAGAAAGCTGATGCCGCTGTAAAATCCCGGCATGTCGAAAAAGATCAGCCGCGGCTGGCCGGAGATCAGATCAAGCCCCACCGTGCTCAGCACCAGCCCCAGAAAGATCATCAGCAGCGTCTTGAGCACGTCGTCGCCGCCGAGGCCGACGAAGGTGGTGAAGGCCAGCAGGACCAGCGCGAACTCCTCCGCCGGGCCGAAGGCCAGCGCCATGTCGGCCAGCGGCGCCGCGAAGATGGTGAACAGGATCACCGACACCGTGCCGCCGACAAACGACGCCACCGCCGCCGCGATCAGCGCCAGCCCCGCCTTGCCCTGCAACGCCATCGGGCGGCCGTCGAAGGTTGTGGCCACCGCAGTCGAGGCGCCGGGAATGCCCAGCAGGATCGAGCTGATCGCGCCACCATACATCGCCCCGTAATAGACGGCGGCGAGGAAGATGATCGCCGAGGTCGGCGGCACGATGAACGTCATCGGCAGCAGGATCGCCACGCCGTTCACCGACCCCAGGCCCGGCATGGCGCCGATGAACAGCCCCGCCGTCACCCCCAGCGTCAGCACCAGCAGGTTGAGCGGCGTCAGCGAGGTGGCGAAGCCGTCGGCCAGCAGTCCCAGAACGTCCATCGCCGCCCCCTCAGAAAAAGATCGCGTAGAGCGGATAAAACAGCGGTTCGGTGACGCCCTTGGGCAGCAGGATCTTAAGCGTCACTTCGAAGAAGAAGAACAGGAACAGCACCGTTCCCAGCGCCAGAGACAGCGCCACGGTCCAGCTGTTGCGGCCGATGAAGCGGATATAGGCGACCATGAACAGCGGGATCGCGACATAGACGCCCGCGACCATGGTCAGCGCCACGGTCGCGGTCAGCCCGCCCGCCGCCGCCAGCATCTGGCCGCGCGCCGAAGGGTGGATGAAATACGGCGCGCGCCCCTCGCGCGCCGGCGCGGCGCGCCACGTCCGCGCGAAGATCACCGCCGCGCAGACAAACATCCCCGCCGACAGCCAGAACGGAAACGCCCCGCCGCCGGGGCCGGAGTTCTCGTCCCAGCCGATCGGCAGCGCGGCGGCGTGCGCCATGAAGTAGAGCGACAGCGCCATCAGGGCGGCGGCGGTCGCCAGTTCGGCGATGCGCATGGGCGGATGCTCCGGCGAAGGGGAGGGGGCGCGGCCCCTCCGGACGAGAGATCAGCTTGCGAGGCTGGCGAGCAGTTCGGCGTGCTTGGCGCGCTCGGCGAGAAAATATTCCTGAAGCGCGTCGCCGGTCAGCAGTTCGGTGACCAGCGCGTTCTTGGCCGCGTATTCCTGCCACTCCGCCGTCGCGGCGAGGTCGCGCATCATCGTGTCGTAGAACGCCGCCTGCTCCGGCGTGATCCCGCCCGGCGCCACGAAGCTGCGCTGCATCTCGTAGATCATGCCGTCGTGGCCCAGCTCGGCGAAGGTGGGCACGTCCGGCATCGCCGGGATGCGCTGCGGCGTGAACGCCGCCAGCGGCGTCGCCTTGCCCGCGCGGGCGAAGGCCAGCGCCTCGGAGGGGTTGTTCACCGTGCTGTCGGCGTGGCCGCCCACCAGCGCCTTGGCCACGTCGCCGCCGCCGTCGAACGGGATGTAAGTGAACTTGATGTCGAACTTCTTCTCCAGCATCGCGGTGATCAGGCTGTCTTCCTGACCCGTGCCGGTGCCCGCCATCTTCCACGCGCCGCCCTTGGCGCGCACCGCCTCGACAAACTGCTCGACGGTGGCGATGCCGCTGTCGGGGTTGACCCACAGCGCGAAGGTGTCGAGCGCCATGCGCGCGACCGGCGTGAACTCGGCGATGTCCACCCCGATGTCGGAGCGCAGCGGCGTGGTGTAATAGCTGTTGAGCGTCGCCATGATCACATGCGGATCGCCCGCCTTGTCCTTGAGATAGCGCAGCGCCTCGGCCCCCGACCCGCCGCCCTTGTTCACCGGCAGGATCGGCATCGGCGAGAGCTTGTTCTTCTGGATGATCGACTGGAACAGCCGCGCCAGCCGGTCGGCGCCGCCGCCCTGGCCGCCCATGATCACCATCTCGATGGGCTTGATCGGGCGCCAGTCGGCGGCGAGGCCGGGGCGCGCGGCCGCCGTCAGGGCGGCGGCGGCGCCGGTCAGCATCAGGGCGCGGCGGGATAGTGCGGTGGTCATCGGGCGTCCTCCCTTTTTGTGGCGCAAACCTTCGGCGGCCTGCTTCCCCTTGACGCAGCTAACGCAAGGCCCCACAAGATTCAATCGGGACCGGTTCACATTCGGCAATATTATTGCGGGGGATTTGCGTCAGCCGCCCGATCAGGCCCCGATCAGGCCCCGATCAGGCCCCGTCCACCGCCTCGAACGCCTCGAACTCCGGCGGCCCGAGGTAGAGCGGCTTCTGCTCGCCCACGTCGCGATGGGCGGCGCGGAAGGCGGCGGATTTGGTCCACGCCTCGAACGCCGCGCGGTCGGCCCAGACGCTGTGCGAGCAATACAGCACATGGTCGGCCTTGACCGGCCCTTTCAGCAGGTGGAACGACACGAAGCCCGGCATCCCCGCCAGCTTGCTGTCGCGGTTGCGCCATACCGCCTCGAAATCGGCCTCCGCGCCCGGCGTCACCCGGAACCGGTTCATCGCCACGAACATCGCCGCCGCCTCCGCTTTGCTGCGCGCAACCCAAACGCCCTGCGGCCCGCGCGTCAAGCCCGCGACCGCTGGACGCGCCGCGCGGCGCCGCTACCTGTGCGCCGCCCGAGCGCGCAGGAAGCCCATGACCCAGAGCGATCTTTTCCCCGACGCCCCCCGGCGCGACGCGCCGCCCGATCAGCAATGGTGGCCGCCGACCCGCGCCGAGGCGCTGGCGCGGCTTGCGGCCTTCACGCCCCGCATGGGCGCCGCCTACGCCGCGACGCGCAATTTCGACCATGGGCCGGCGCGGCGCGGCAACGTCTCGCTGCTGTCGCCTTATCTGCGCCGCCGCCTGATCACCGAGGCCGAGGTCGCGCGCGCCGCGCTGGCCGCGCACGGCGCGCACGGCGCGGAGAAGTTTCTTCAGGAGGTCGTCTGGCGCGGCTACTGGAAAGGCTGGCTGGAGCATCGCCCCGCCGTCTGGACCGACTATCGGCGCGGCGTCGCGCAGGACCGCGCCGAGGCCGCCCCCGCGCTGCGCCGCCGTCTGGCCGCCGCCGAAGCGGGCGAGAGCGGCCTCGCCTGTTTCGACGCCTGGACGCGGGAGCTGGTCGAGACCGGCTACCTGCACAACCACGCCCGGATGTGGTGGGCCTCGATCTGGATCTTCACCCTGCGGCTGCCGTGGCGGCTGGGCGCGGATTTCTTCCTGCGTCACCTGCTCGACGGCGACCCGGCCGCCAACACGCTGGGCTGGCGCTGGGTGGCGGGGCTGCACACCCAAGGCAAGAACTATCGCGCAAGCGCCTGGAATATCGAGAAATACACCGGTGGCCGCTTTGCCCCCGACCCCGCCGCGCTGAACGAGGACGCCGCGCCGCTCAGCGACGCCGCGCCGCTCCCCGCGCCGGTCGCGCCGCCGCCCGGCGCGCGGCCCGACCCGCGCGCGCCCGCCGCGCTGCTGCTGACGGCGGAGGATTGCCGGGCCGAGGACGGCGCGCTGTCGCTCGAGCCGGGCGCTTTGCGCACCGTCGCGACGCTCTCGACCGTCGCAGGTCTCTCCGATCTGCCGGTGGCGCGGGCCGTCGCGGCCTTCGAGACGGGCGCGCTGGCCGACGCCGCCGCGCGGGCGCAGGCGGCGGGGGCGCAGGCGGCGGCGGCGCCTGTGGCGGCGGCGCTTGCCGCGCCCGCGCTCGATTTCGCCGACCCCGCGTCTCTGGCGCGCTGGGCGCAGGGCGCGGGCGCGGCGCAGGTCGTCACGCCCTGGGCGCCGGTCGGCCCGACGCGCGATTGGCTGGAGGCCGCGCGCGGCCCGCTGTCGGCTGCGGGCGTGCGCCTTGTCCAGCCGCGCCGCGCCTGGGACGACGCGCTCTGGCCGCACGCGACGGCGGGGTTCTTCAAGGTCAAGGCGCGCATCCCGGCGCTGCTGGCGCGGCTCGGCTGATCTGGCGCCGCGCGCGGCGACCCGCTAGACCTTCATGCCATGAGCAGGATCGACGAGGAAGCGCTGGCCGAGGCCTATAACCGGGGGCTGGCCTGCGAGAAGGCGGGCGATATCGACGGCGCCGCCCGCGCCTATGCGCAGGTGCTGCGCATCGACCCCGACGACCGGGGCGGCGCGGCCGTGCGGCTGGCCGCCATGGGCCGCGCCCCGGCGCCCGATCGCGCGCCGGAGGCCTATGTCGAGACGCTGTTCGACCAGCACGCCGAGGCGTTCGACGCGATCCTGGTCGATCAGCTCGGCTACCGCACGCCGGAGGATCTGCGCGCGGCGCTGGCGGGGCGGGGGCCGTTCGCCCGGCTGCTCGACCTTGGCTGCGGCACCGGGCTGACCGGCGCGGCGCTGGCCGACATGACCGCGCACCGCACCGGCGTGGACATCTCCGAAGGCATGGTCGCCATCGCGCATGAGAAAGACCTCTACGACGATCTTTATGTCGGCGAGATCACCGCGTTTCTCGACGGCGCGGCGGAGGACGGCGAGACCTGGGACCTGATCGCCGCGACCGACGTGCTGCCCTACCTGGGCGAGATCGGCCCGCTGTTCGCAGCCGCGGCCGGGCGGCTGGAGCGGGGCGGCCTGTTCGCCTTCTCGACCGAAAGCGCGCCCGACGCCGCCTTCGCCGGGCGCGGCTACATGGTCGGCCCGCTCAACCGCTTCGCCCACGCCGAGGATTATCTGCGCGCGGCGCTGACGGCGGCGGGGCTGGCGGCGCTGTCCTTCACCGCCATCGTGGTGCGCCATGACGAGGGCGCGCCAGTGCCGGGGCAGCTTGTTCTGGCGCGCAAGACCTGAAGGGCTGGACACCGCCGCGCGCTGCGGTATTGCTCGCGCGTCGGCTCGGGCGACGTCGGAAGGGTGGCGGAGTGGTCGATCGCAGCGGTCTTGAAAACCGCCGATGCGCAAGCATCCGTGGGTTCGAATCCCACCCCTTCCGCCAATTATTTCAATGGGTTGCATGGCTGTCTTGGGGACTTAAGCGTGATTCTGGCGCCCGGATCGCGTCCCGGTCATGATTGGCGCGCTGGCGGGGCCCGATCGTCCGCCCCTGATCTGGAGCGTTGACGCCATGCTCGGCATCGGGATCAAGCCTGCGGTCGGCGCTGTTTCCTTGTCGTGGTGAACATACGTCCTGAGCGTGAAGCTCACGTTGGCATGGCCGAGGACCCGCGCCACGTCGGTGATCGGCATGGCGCTGCGACACAACAGTGCGGCCAAGCGGTGAACCAGACCATGCAGCCCTCTCGCCCGGCTCGGTCATTCGGTCTGGCGCTTCAGGTTTGCGACCATGCCGGACACCCGGTCTGATCGCAGCGGCGCGCCGTGCTCGTCGGCGAAGATACAGTCGCGAACTGAGGTAAGATCGGCGCCCGGCAGCCAGCCGATATCCCAGCTCCAGAGCTGGCGCGGCCCGGCGGCGCGGTGGGCGGTGGTCGGCGGTCGGGACGGTCTCGGCGCCTTGGCGCGTCCGCGCCGACCAGCCTGACCTCGTGCGCGCAGCACCCGGCACATGGTTGATTCCGAACCGATATATTCCCCACGGTCCGCCAGCTGCGGGGTGATCTGGCCGGGCGGCAGGCTTGCGGCCTCCGGCGCGTTGCAGGCGGCTGCGATACGGTCGCGCTCGGTCTCGCTCAGGCGGCTGGCCGGGGCCGGGCGCGCGGCCGTCGGGCGGGCGTCTTCGCGCACCGACCCGTCCGGCCCGGTCCAGCGCTGCACGGTGCGCGCGCTCAAGGTTGGCCCGGCGCGGACCGCCGACAGCCGGCGGTCCGCGCCTGCTCGGGCGCTGTCTCGTGCGCCCGGTCGTTGGCCTGCGCGCTGGCCGCCCGCCACGCCGATATCTGCTCGGGGAAAAGCCCGCGCTCGCGGCGGTGCGCCGCCAGCGCTCAGGCGGTCGGCGACGCCGTCTCGACTGCGGCGGCGAACTTGCCGCGCGACGCCCAGCCGCCGGACCCGCGCCCGCACCGGGCGCCAGACGCCCGCGCATCGCCGCGCCCCTTGTAAAGGGTCGCCTCCGAGATCCCCTCCCGCCGCGACAGCGCCGGGATCGCCACGCTGGCCGGCGGCAGCATCTTTGCGATCACCGCCGCCCGGCGCTCCTGCGAATACGCCATGTCTGCTTCATGCTGTCTCCGCACGCCAAAACTACCGAGATTTCAGGGCGGGCGACCACTTCCCTGACAGGGCGGGCTCAGGCTGACCAAGGATTTTGGCCCGGCCCAAAAGCTGGCGCAGCGTCGGCGCAACCGTTCCGCGCTTTTGCCGACACTGCGCCAGGCGCTGGATTTCCCGCGCCGCCGCGATACCTCTGGCGTCGGGGAAAACGACCGGGGGGTGGCCATGGCGCGCGAGAGCGATCTGACCGGCGCGGCGCTGGGCGGCTTCGACCGCTCGTTCCTCGTCACCATGATCCGCGACTTCTTCCTGATCCTGCTGCTGGTCACGGTGGCGGAATACGCGCTGAAGGCGGCCATGGTGGTC
>CAZRFB010000357.1:0-4334 GCA_964599185.1 uncultured Rhodobacterales bacterium
TGAATAGCACGCGCCAGCCGTTCTCGATCAGACCCAGACCGATCGCGGCCGCCAGGTGGCTCTTGCCGCCGCCTGGAGGGCCGAACACGAGCAAGTTGTCGCCCTTCTCGAGCCAGCTGTCGCCGGCGACCAGCGCCATGACCTGGGCCTTGGAGACCATGGGGACGGCGTCGAAGTCGAAGCTGTCGAGCGATTTGCCGGGCGGAAGGCGCGCCTCGGCGAGGTGGCGCTCGATCCGGCGTCTCTCCCGCTCGGCGAGCTCGTGCTCCGCCAAGGTCACGAGGAACCGGGCGGCGGGCCAGCCTTCCTTGTCGGCGCGTTCGGCAAAGCGGGACCAGATGTGCTTGATGGCGGGCAGGCGCAGCTCGGTGAGCAGAAGGCTCAGGCGGGCCTCGTCGACGGGATCGGTGGCGGTCATGCCGACGCCCCCTCTTCTGCAGGCGCGGCGGTCAGCACGTCGTAGGCGCTGAGCGGGGTCAGCGTGACGGTGACCTGCGGCAGGGCCTCGGGGTCCGGCGCGAAGCGGGCGCGCAGATCGGCGAGGTCCGGGATGGCGCCTGCGTCGAGGCTGGCGTCGATCAGGGCGGCGAGATCGGCCTCGCAGCCGCGCTCATGGGCGATGGCCAGCGCGCCGACGACGAGCTTGCAGGCGGCCCGCTCCGGCAGGGCCTCCATGGCCGCGTCGTAGAGTCTGCGGTAGGCGTCGCGCGGGAAGAGCTGATCGCGGTAGACCAGCCCCGGCAGCGCGCCGGGCTTGGCCCTGAGCGCGTGGATGACATGGCGATAGTCGACGACATGGCCGCGACGGTCGGCGCCATAGCCGCGCCCGCGCGGGAGGGTCATCAGAGGCGTGCCGCCGAGGAAGACGTCGATCCGATCGTCGTGGATGCGCACCTTCAGCCGGTGGCCGATCAGCCGCGAGGGCACGGTGTAGAACACCCGGCGGAGCATGAAACCGCCGGAGGACGTCACCGTGACCATGGCCTGCTCGCCGTCCTCGGCGCGCCGCATCGGCAGGGGGCGCAGGACGGCGCGCTCGACGTCGATGCGCTTGCGGTTGCGGGCGTTGCGACGGCCGACCAGCGCGTCGATGAAGGCGCGGTAGTCGGCGATGGTGTCGAAATCGCGCGAACCGCGCAGCAGCAGCGCATCCTCGACGGCGCGCTTGAGATGGCCGTGCGGCGACTCGATGGCGCCGTTCTCATGCGCGACCCCGCGATTGTTGCGGCTGGCGGCCATGCCGTAGTGCCCGCACAGCGCGTCGTAACGGGTGCTCCAGTCCTCCTCGACTTCCGGCGCCCGATTGCGGAACGCCGCTGACAGGCTGTCGGTGCGGTGCTCGTGCGGCACGCCGCCGAGCGACCAGAGCGCGTCCTGCAAACCTGTGGCGAGCGCGACGAAGCTCTCCCCCTGCAGCACGACATGGCCATGCTCGAAGCCGCTGAACACGAGCCGGAAATGGTAGAGCCGGTGCGGCAGCGGCTGCCCGGCGACGGTGACGCCGAGCACGGACATGTCGGTGAAGTCCGACAGGCCCATCCGGCCCGGTTCATGGACCTGGCGGAAGATCACCTCGCGCTCCGCGCCATGCAGCGCGCGCCACTGGCGGATGCGCCGCTCCAGCGTCCGCCGGATCCCAAGCCCAAGCTCGGGATGCCGGCGCAGCAGTTCCTCGAGAATGGCGACCGCCCTCAGGCCGGGGCTCGCCTTCAGCATCGGCACGACGTCGGCGTCGAACACATCGGCCAGTGGGTCGGGGCGCCGCCGCTCGCGCGGCATGCGCTTCTCCGATGGCAGTCTCGGATCATGCGCCATGCGGTAGCCGGTTGCGGTGCTGAACCCGGCGCGGGCGGCGGCTATCGGCGTGGGGTGGGTCGATCGGTGCTTCATGAAGAGCCTCATCTGATGATCGGTCACATGGCGGCCGGGCACGGGCGCTCCTCCGAAACAGAGAAAGCACCCGCATACCCCAACCGGCCGCGATCACCCCGGCGCGCCCGACCCAGTGGGTCGTTGGACGCGCCGGCGCCGGTGGCGGACCTACGGTCGGGCTACGCCCTCCCTTCGGTCCGCCACCGGCGCCGCGCTCTCATCCTGATCGTCGCGCCCGTCGCATCCTGATTGTCGCGCCGCAAGCAGGGCGGGATCCGGCGACGTGCGCCGGATCATGGTAGGGATTGGCGTCGTACATCCCTCGAAAATTAGGGTGCTCGAGATAATTGATTCTGCGCGCGAGCATCGGCGGACAGCCGCGGCGCGCCACGATCAGTCGGTCACGCGGCAGTCCGAGCAACGGCCCGGACCAGCCGGTGACCGCCGCCACAGAGTCTGCCGTTGACTGATTAGCCATCCCGAAGGCGCAAAGCGCTGAGGCGTTGTCGATCAGCGTTGCCGCTTCGCGCCCGTAGAGAGCCTCGACCTGGCCGAGGCTCTGCCAGAACGTCCACAGCCGCACACCGTAGCCGCGCATCAGGGACGCAGCCTGCAGCAGCAAATCCATCCGACCGAGCTGGGCCGCCTCGTCAGCGAGGATCAGGGTCGCCGTTGGCGGCCGCCGTCGGCGTCGCGTGATCGCGGTCAGAATCACGCCCAGCCACAATCGCAGCAATCGACTGTGGCTGTTCAGCCGCTCCGGCGGCATGATCAGGTAGATCGTCGTCGGCTGGTTTTCCGTCAGCGCCGCAGGCGCAATGGTGGAGCGGGTCAACGCCGCCGCCGCAGCGGGAGACATCAGGCATTCCAGCGCGTTGTTGATTGAAGCGAGCACGCTGGCCTGTGTCCTTTCCGGCATCGAGAGATACTGTTCCGCGACTGAGTCCAAATGGCCGTCGAACAGCGGGCTCGCCTTCATCCCCGCCAGCGCCTTGGCCAGGATCCGTTCGCCGCCCGTCCAGATGCGGCGGACGCTGCGCAGCGTCCGCATCTCGCCCCGGCCGTGAGCGGCGACGTAGGCGATGGCGCCGGCGATCGCGTCCCGGGCGCGATCATCCCAGAATGGATCGCTCGTGATGCGGGACGGGGTCAGCATCGCCGCCAACATCAGACAGTCGTCAAGCGCGTCGGGATGGCCCGCGTCCACCAGGTCCAGAGGGTTAAGCCCTTGGCGCGCCTCGCCGAACCGCGTGACGTTGAACGGGTCGATCACCACAACAGCCTGGCCCATCTCACGGCGGCGTCGGGCGGTGACGGCGGCGATCTCGCCCTTTATATCGATCACCACCAACGATCCCGGCCAGGTCAGAGCCGCTGGGATCACGTGGCTGACGCCCTTGCCTGCGCCGGTGCCGGCGATCGTGACCAGCCCACCGTCGTCGTCGCAAACCAGCATCGAGCCATGCTCGGGTCCGCCCGCCGCCCGGGCGGCGATGCTGAACCCCATGCCGTCAGCCTCCGGCGCCATTTCGCCCAGCAACACTCCCGTCATCGCACCGCCTCCCCAGATAGACATGATCCAGATGGCGAAAGGGGACGAAGATGGTCACCGTGACAGCGTTCGTCTGAATCGAGAAAATTTCTGCTCAGCCGTCACGACGGTCGCGTCAGACCTCTCTTGCTCCCAGTTGCTCATATCGGGAGGTCCAAGAGTGAACATCCAGAATCCGAAGGCCATTATCTCCGCCCCCTGCCCCTATTGCGGCGCCCGTATCGGCATGCCGTGTGTCGGCGACGATCCCAACTGCGATGAGCGCCGCACGGCGCTCGCCGCATTTGTTAAGCGAGTCCCGTCGTCGCGGCGGCCTGATTACCTCGGCGCTTCATGGCGTCGCGGCGGGGGAGTAACGAAGCAGGCGCGCATCTACGGTGTTGACAAGCACGCAACGCCAGAGGGCGAACTCAACACCAACGGCGTGAACACACCGCCAGACACGGGCGCTCCCGTCATCTTCAGCCATCGGCGCCGTCGCCCCTGATCGCGAAGAAGGCGGACTGGACATCCAGAAAGTTTCGGCGCCGTCAGACCGAGAACAGGCGAGGATGAGCGGTAGCCCCCATGCGCCCTGGAGAACGCGCTCCCTGACTTACTGCGCGTTCTCGCCAGCCGCCTCCAGCGCCCGATAGACCGTCATCCGCGACACGCCCAGGTCGCGGGCGATCTGCGCCTTGGAGGTTCCCTCGGCGGCGCGCCTTCGGATCTCGGCGTCGTCGATGCGCTTCTGGCGTCCCCTGTAGACGCCCTTGCCTTTCGCCGCCTCGATCCCCGCGCGCTGCCGGTCGCGGATGAATGTCAGCTCCATGTCGGCGACCATGCCGAGCACGGTGATGACCATCCGGCCCATGGCGCCGGCGGTCGTCACCTCCGGCTCAAGCACGCGCAGCGACGCGCCCTTGGCGTC
>CAZRFB010000358.1:0-3298 GCA_964599185.1 uncultured Rhodobacterales bacterium
ACCCACAAGCGGCTGCTCGACATCGTCGATCCGACGCCGCAGACCGTGGACGCGCTGATGAAGCTCGACCTCGCGGCGGGCGTCGATGTTGAAATCCGGCTCTGAGGAGGCGACGGACATGCGTTCCGGAGTGATCGCCAAGAAGCTGGGCATGACCCGGCTGTTTACGCCCGAAGGCAAGCAGGTTCCCGTGACCGTGCTGCTGATGGAGCAGGTTCAGGTGGTGGCGCAGCGCACCAACGAGCGTGACGGCTACACCGCCGTCCAGCTTGGCGCGGGCGAGGCAAAGCCCAAGAACGTGAGCCAGCCGATGCGCGGCCACTTCGCGGTCGCCAAGGTGGCGCCGAAGCGCAAGCTGTGCGAGTTCCGCGTGGCGCCCGAGAACCTGATCGACGTGGGGGCGGAGATCACCGCCGATCACTTCCTTGAGGGTCAGTGCGTTGACGTGTCGGGCACCTCGATCGGCAAGGGCTTCGCCGGCGCGATGAAGCGCTGGAACTTCGGTGGTCTGCGCGCCTCGCACGGCGTTTCGGTCAGCCACCGCTCGCACGGCTCTACCGGTCAGTGCCAGGACCCCGGCAAGGTGTTCAAGGGTAAGAAGATGGCCGGCCACATGGGCGCGGCGCGGATCACCACTCAGAACCTCAAGGTGGTGAAGACCGACGCCGAGCGCGGGCTGATCATGATCAAGGGGGCCGTTCCCGGCTCCAAGGGCGGCTGGGTGACCGTCCGCGACGCGGTGAAGCTGAAGGCGCCCGAGGGTCTGCCTCTGCCCGCCGCGATCCGCGCCGCCGCCGGTCAGGCTCAGGTTGGCGAGACGCCGGTTGTGGAGACGCAGGAATGAAACGCGATGTGATCACGCTCGACGCCGCCGCCGCCGGTGAGGTCGATCTGTCGGACGCGGTGTTCGGGATCGAGCCGCGCGCTGACATCCTGCAGCGCGTCGTGCGCTGGCAGCTCGCCAAGCGTCAGGCCGGCACGCACAAGACCAAGGGCCGCTCCGAAGTCCACTACTCGACGAAGAAGATCGTCAAGCAGAAGGGATCGGGCGGCGCCCGCCACGGCTCGCGCGGCGCGCCGATCTTCCGGCACGGCGGCACCTATAAGGGCCCCGTCCCGCGCAGCCACGCGCACGACCTTCAGAAGAAGGTGCGCGCGCTGGGCCTGAAGATGGCGCTGTCGGCCAAGGCGGCGGAAGGGTCGCTGATTGTGCTCGACCACGCCAATCTCGACGCCCCGCGCACCAAGGCGCTGGCCGACAAGCTGAAGGCGCTCGGCTGGACCAAGGCGCTGGTGATCGACGGCGCGGAAGTGAACCAGAACTTCCTGCTGGCGGCGCGCAACATCGACGGCATAGACGTGCTGCCCAGCCAGGGCGCCAACGTCTATGACATTCTCAAGCGCGACACGCTCGTGCTGACGCGGGCGGGCGCGGCTGCGCTCGAGGCGCGGCTCTCTGGCGGCGCTTCGACCATGGAGGCGCAGGCATGAGCGCGAAGGCTGAGCATTACGACGTGATCCGGCGTCCGATCATCACCGAGAAGGCCACCATGGCGTCGGAGGCGAACGCGGTGGTGTTCGAGGTGGCGATGGGCGCCAACAAGCCCGAGATCCGCGCGGCGGTCGAAGCGCTGTTCGGCGTCAAGGTGAAGAGCGTCAACACGCTGGTCACCAAGGGCAAGGTCAAGCGCTTCAAGGGCCGCCCCGGCGTGCGCGCCGACCGCAAGAAGGCGTATGTCACCCTTGAGGACGGCAGCGCGATCGACGTGACGACCGGCCTCTGACGGCCGGTCCGGAATAAGAACAAGCAACGGAAGACAGCAAGATGGCGTTGAAATCATACAAACCAACGACGCCGGGCCAGCGCGGGCTGGTTCTGATCGACCGTTCGGACCTTTGGAAAGGCCGCCCCGTCAAGTCCCTCACCGAGGGGCTGACCAGGAAGGGCGGCCGGAACAACACCGGACGGATCACGGCGCGGCGGATCGGCGGCGGGGCCAAGCGGCTCTACCGCATCGTGGACTTCAAGCGGCGCAAGTGGGACGTGAGCGCGACGGTCGAGCGGATCGAATACGATCCCAACCGCTCGGCGTTCATCGCGCTGGTCAACTATGACGACGGCGAGCGCGCCTATATCCTGGCGCCGCAGCGTCTGGGCGTGGGCGACAAGGTGGTGGCCGGCGCCAAGGTCGATGTGAAGCCGGGCAACGCGATGCCGCTGGCGGGCATGCCGATCGGCACCATCGTCCACAACATCGAGATGAAGCCGGGCAAGGGCGGCCAGATCGCCCGCGCGGCTGGCACCTACGCGCAGTTCGTCGGGCGCGGCGGCGGCTATGCGCAGCTCCGTCTCACCAGCGGCGAGCTGCGGCTGGTGCGGCAGGAGTGCATCGCCACGGTCGGCGCGGTCTCCAACCCCGACAACAGCAACCAGAACCTCGGCAAGGCGGGGCGCGTGCGGCACATGGGCAAGCGCCCCAGCGTGCGCGGCGTCGCGATGAACCCGATCGATCACCCGCATGGCGGCGGCGAAGGCCGCACCTCGGGCGGTCGTCACCCGGTCACGCCGTGGGGCAAGGACACCAAGGGCACCAGGACCCGCTCCAACAAGGCCACCGACAAGTACATTCTCCGCTCGCGCCACGTGCGCAAGGGCAAAAAGTAAGGGGGGCGAGGGACATGCCACGTTCCGTATGGAAGGGTCCGTTCGTAGACTCTTACGTTCTGAAGAAGGCCGAGCGGGCGCAGGGCTCGGGCCGTCACGACGTGATCAAGATCTGGTCGCGCCGCTCGACGATCCTGCCGCAGTTCGTCGGACTGACGTTCGGCGTCTATAACGGCAAGAAGCACATCCCCGTGTCGGTGTCCGAGGACATGATCGGGCACAAGTTCGGCGAATTCTCGCCGACGCGCACCTACACCGGCCACGCCGCCGATAAAAAGGCGAAGCGGAGGTAATCATGGGTCAGACAGCCAATCCCCGCCGCGCGGCGGACAACGAGGCGCTGGCGATCAGCCGGATGCTGCGCACCAGCCCGCAGAAGCTGAATCTGGTCGCCGCGCTGATCCGGCGCCAGCCGGTCGCCAAGGCGCTGGCCGATCTCTCGTTCAGCAAGAAGCGCATCGCCATCGACGTGAAGAAGACGCTGCAGAGCGCCATCGCCAACGCCGAGAACAACCACAACCTCGACATCGACGCGCTGGTGGTCGCCGAGGCGTATGTGGGCAAGAACCTCGTGCTCAAGCGCGGCCGTCCCCGCGCGCGCGGCCGCTACGGCAAGATCATGAAGCCGTTCAG
>CAZRFB010000359.1:0-1723 GCA_964599185.1 uncultured Rhodobacterales bacterium
GCGGCAGGCGCCCGCCATGGCGCAAAGCGCGCCGCCGCCGGACGCGCCGCAACAGGCGCGGCCCGTGTCGGCGCCGCAAGCGGCGGCGGCGATGACCGAAGCGATTCGCGCCGCCATGCCGCAGGAAATGGCCGCGCAGGAAATGGCCGCGCAGGATCCGGCGGCGCAGGATATGGCGGCTCAGGAAATGGCGGGGCATGATGATCCGGCCCCCGAAACCGCCCCAGAAGCAGCGTCCGGCGCAGCGCCGGACGCGCCCCCCGACAGCGCCGCGCCCACTCCGACCGCAGCGGCGGCCGCCGCACAGCCGGTGGCTGAGCAGCGCGCCGCGCAAGGGGCCTCGGGCGCGTCCGGCGCGCCTGCGCGGGGCGCCGCAGCGGTCACAGGCGCGGTCACAGGCGCAGTCACAGGCGCGGTCAGCGGCGCGGTCAGTCGCGCGGACGGGGCGGCGCCGGCGCGACGGCCCGGCGCGCCGGACGCGGCGCCTGCGGGCGCCGACGCAGCCGCCGCGGCGCCGGGCGTCGCCGCTCTGGCGGCGGGCGCCGCCAGCAGTGCGCCCGCCGATACGGGCGCCGACGCCCCCGCCGACGCGCCGCGCCGCGTCGGCGCAGCGCCGGGGGAGGCGCGAGAGGCGGTCTATCCGCGCGACGCCGCGCCGACCGCCCCCGCGCCGTCTGACGCCGCGCCGCCCGACGCCGACAAGCCCGACGCCGACAGGCGCGACGCAGGCGCGGCCCCGCCGCTCGCCGATCCGGCGCCGACGCTGGGCGCCGTGACCGACGCGCCGCGCGCGGCGCCCGCGCCGCCGCCGCAGCAGCCGCAGTCGCTCCTGCTCCTCGATCCCATGGCGCCCGGCGCCGCGCTGGCCGCGCAGGTCGCCGCGCGCGACGTGGCTTTCGCGGTGGCGCAGGCGGGCGACGCCAGCCGGGTCGAGCTGCGGCTCGATCCGCCCGAGCTTGGCCGGGTGCAGATCGACATCCGCTTCGACGACGGCGTGGCGGCGGCGTCGATCAGCGCCGAGCGCCCCGAGACGCTGGAGCTTTTGCGCCGCCACGCCGACGCGCTGCAGCGCGAGCTGACCAGCGCGGGCTTCACCGGCGCCAACGTCGCTTTCTCCGACCGCAGGCCCGGTCAGCAGCCGCAAACCGCACAGGCCCAGGCGGTCGCGCTTGAGCTTTCTGCGCCCTCAGCCCCCGTCGCCCATGGCTATGCCCGGCCCCGGCCGGGCAGCCTCGACCGCCTCGACATCCGTCTCTGAAGGGAGAACCCCGACCATGGCCGCCATCGCGCCCGTCACCGCCGCCAGCGCCGCGCCCGCGGCGGCTGCGAAGCAGGATCAGCCGACCGTCGGCGCCAAGCTCAGCGCCGACTTCAACACCTTCCTCAAACTGCTGACCACGCAGCTGAAAAGCCAGGACCCGCTCCAGCCGATGGAGTCGACCGAGTTCGTGGCGCAGCTTGCGCAGTTCTCCGCCGTCGAACAGCAGATCGCCACCAACAAGACGCTGGGCGACATCTTTGACGCCGTATCGGGCGCAGGCGCCGGGGCGCTGGGCGACTGGCTGGGCCGCGACGTGCGCGCGCCTGCGCCGCTCGACTACAAGGGCGGCGCGGCCGAGGCCTATCCGCCCGAGGCGCCGGAGGGCGCGGCGGGCGCGACCATGGTGGTGCGCAAGGCGGATGGCGGCGTCGCGGCGGAGATCCCGTTCACGCCGGGCGCCAA
>CAZRFB010000360.1:0-7704 GCA_964599185.1 uncultured Rhodobacterales bacterium
TCGCGGGCGACGGCGCGCTGGGCTGGCCCGATCAGGCGCCCTTCGACCGCATCATGCTGACCGCCGCCGCCGAAGACCCGCCCGCCCTGCTGCTGAAGCAATTGCGCGAGGGCGGGGTGATGGTGCTGCCGGTGGGGCAAAGCGACGACGTGCAGCAGTTGCTGCGGATCGTTAAAACGCCGCAGGGTTTGCGCTATGATGAGCTGATGCCGGTCCGCTTCGTGCCGCTGATCGAAGGCGTGCCCGAATCGGACTGAAACTTTGTATCAAACGTCCAGGGGCGTCGTGCGCCCCGTCCGAACGATCAGGAGTAGCCGCCATGCCGATGCGCCCCATGCCCCTCGCCCTGCTTGCGGCGGCCATCGCGCTCGCGGGCTGCGCCGAGCGCCCCGAGCCCGCGCCGGTGGTGTTTCGCGGCACGACGCCCGCCGCGCGCCCGGCGGCGCCGCGACCGGCGCCGGTCGTGGCGCCTGCGGTCCCTGCGGCGAGCGCGCCCGACGCGCAGGGCGTGGTCGATTACGGCGGCTACAGCGCGATCGTCGCGCGCCCCGGCGACACGGTCGCCAGCATGGCCGGCCGCGTCGGCCTGTCGCCGTCGGCGCTGGCGTCCTACAACGGTTTGCCGTCGGGCTATGCGCCGCGACCGGGCGATGAGCTGATCCTGCCGCCCGCGCCGGCCGGCCCCGCGACGGTGGAGAGCGCCGTGCTGGCCCCGCTGGGCGCGCCCATCGAGGGCGCCCCCGCGACCGGCGCCGACTCTGGCGCGGACGCCGCCGCGACGGGTGCGGCGGCGCAGCCTGCGCCTGCGCCGCCGGCGCAGCCGGCGGCGACCGGGTTCGACCTGTCGCAGATCGAAGCCGCCATCGGCGATACGCCGACCGCGCCGACCCCGCGGCAGACGCCGCCGGTATCCGCCTCTGCGCCGCCCGCCCCCGTGCCGCAGGCTGCGGCGCCGCTGGTGGTCGCCGCCAAAACGCCCGACGCCACGCCCGCCGCCAGGCCGGAAGCCCCGGCAACTCCGGCGGCGCAGGCGGCCGCCGCTCCGGCGCCTGCGGCGGCGCCCGCCGCGCGCTTCGTCTCGCCGGTGAGCGGCGCCATCGTCAGGCCGTTCAACCGCACCGAGGGCGCGCGCAGCGACGGGGTGGACTTCGCCGCGCCGCAAGGCGCCGCCGTCGTCGCCGCCGCGCCGGGCCAGGTGGCGCTGGTGTCGGAATCGCTGGGCGGCCTCGGCACCATCGTGCTGATCCGGCATGAGGGCGACCTGCTCACCGTCTATGGCCGCGTCGATGGCGTCACGGTGAAAAAGGGCGACCGGGTGCAGCAGGGCCAGACCATCGGCGCCGTGGCGCCGGGCGCCTCGGGGCGCGATCCGTCGCTGCATTTCGAGGTGCGGCAGGGCGCCGAATCGGTCGATCCGGCGCGCTACCTGCCGGGGTGAGTTTTCCGCTGACGCGGGGGGTCGCGAAACGCTACAGCGTTCGCCGCCCCGGCTTCTGAACCGGGGCCCGCGCCGACGCGGGGGGCGGGAAAGGCCCCGGCGCGGAGGCCGGGGCCGCGCCTTTTGCAACGATTGGCGCAGTTTCGGCGCCGACGCGCGCGTGCCTGCGCGTCTGGTCCAGCCTGCCGCCTGCGCGTCTGGTCCAGCCTGCCGCCCGCGCGTCAGCCCAATCTGACGCCCGCGCGCCCGGCAAGGTCGGTCACCAGTTGCCACGCCACGCGCCCCGACATCGCGCCCCGCGCCTGACGCCAGGCGATGGCCTCGGCGCGCAGGGTGTCGTCGTCGAGGACGATGCCGTAGCGGTCGCAATAGCCGCGGATCATCGCGATGAAGGCGTCCTGCGAGCAGGGGTGGAACCCCAGCCACAGACCGAAGCGGTCCGACAGCGACACCTTCTCCTCGGTCGCCTCGGAAGGGTTGATCGCGGTCGAGCGCTCGTTCTCGATCATGTCGCGCGGCATCAGGTGGCGGCGGTTGGAGGTGGCGTAGAACAGCACGTTCTCGGGCCGCCCCTCCACGCCGCCGTCCAGCACCGCCTTCAGCGACTTGTAATGGCTGTCGCCCGCGTCGAACGACAGATCGTCGCAAAACAGCAGGAAGCGCGCAGGCGCGGCGCGCAGGATGCGCAGCAGGCGCGGGATCGAGGGCAGGTCCTCGCGCTGGATCTCGACCAGGATCAGCCGCGCCGCCGCCGCTTGCGCCGCCTCGGCGTGCGCGGCCTTGACCAGGCTCGACTTGCCCATGCCGCGCGCGCCCCAGAGCAGCGCGTTGTTGGCGGGCAAGCCTTGCGCGAAACGGCAGGAGTTTTGCAAAAGCTGGTCGCGGGCGCCGTCGATGCCCACCAGCAGCGCCATCTCGACGCGGCTGATGCGCGGCACGGGTTGCAGACGGTCCGGCTCGACGCTCCACAGATAGGCGTCGGCCTCGGTGAAGTCGGGCGCTGGATCAGGCGGCGGCGCGAGACGCTCCAGCGCCGCCGCGATGCGGGTCAGCGGGTCGCTCATCCGCGCGGCGCGTCGCTCTCGCCGGCCATCTCGCGCTCGAACGCCTCCTCCTCGGCCGCCTCGCGCGCGGCGCGCTTGCGCTCGGCCAGCCGCACCAGGATGATCGAGATCTCGTAGAGCAGATAGATCGGGATGCCGAGACCGATCTGGCTGATCGGATCGGGCGGCGTCAGCACCGCCGCCGCCGCCGCGATGGCGACCACGGCATACTTGCGCTTCTCCGCCAGCCCCGCCGCCGACACGATGCCGACGCGGCCCAGCAGCGTCAGCAGCACCGGCAACTGAAAGCAGATACCGAAGGCCAGGATGAAGGTCATCACCAGGCTGAGATATTCGTTGACCTTGCCGAGGAACTGGATCTGCGTCGAGCCGTCCTCGCCGGTCGCCTGAAAATCGAGAAAGAAGTCGATCGCCATCGGCATCACGAGGAAATAGACCAGCGACGCGCCCATCACGAACAGCACCGGCGTCGCGATCAGGAACGGCGCGAACGCCGCCTTCTCGTCGCGGTAGAGCCCCGGCGCCACGAACTTCCACACCTGCGCGGCGATCAGCGGAAAGGCGAGGAAGAACCCGCCGAACACCGCGATCTTGAGGTGCACGAAGAACGTCTCGTAGAGCTGGGTGTAGATCAGCCTTGGGTCCTGCCCGCGCGCCAGCATACGCTCGCGCAGCGGGCCGGTCAGCACGTCATAGATTTCCTGCGCGAAGAAAAAGCAGATCAGCGCGGCGGCGCCAAAGCCCAGCAGCGCGCGGATCAGCCGGGTGCGCAGTTCGATCAGATGCTCGATCAGCGGGGCTTTGGAGGCCTCGACATCGTCGATCTTCATGCCGCTTCACCCGAAGGCTTCGGGCCTGACGGGGCGGCGCCTGCCGGAGTGGCGATTGGCGGGGCGGGATCGCTCAGCGGCTTGAGATCGACGGATTGCGCTACCGGCGGCGCGACCGGCGTCGCGGGCGGCGCGGCGGGCGCCGCAGCCGGCGCGCCGCTCGCCGGGGCCTTTGGCGCGGCCTTTGCGGCGGGCGCGGGCCTGATGGTCTCGAACGGCAGTTTATTGAGGCTGCGCAGATCGTTGGCGGCGTCGCGCACACCCTTGAGCTGGCTGATGTCGGCCTCGCGCGCCGCGTCCTCCATCGATCGCTGGAACTCGCGCGCCATGCCGCGCGCCTGCGCCACGTATTGCCCCAGCGAGCGCAGCAGCTTGGGCAGGTCGCGCGGCCCCACGACGATCAGCGCCAGCGACCCGATCACCATCAGTTCCGCCCACCCGATGTCGAACATCGCGCTCTCCCGGCCTCCGTTCGGCTGTCAGCGGTTCAGGCGTCCTTCTTCTGCGCGGCGGGCGTCACGTCGATCGGATCGTCCTCGGCGCGCTCGACCTTGCGGGTCTCGGTCGGCTCATCGTCGGCCATGCCGCGCTTGAACGCCTTGATGCCCTTGGCCATGTCGCCCATCAGCGCCGAAATCTTGCCGCGTCCGAACAGGACCACGACCAGAAGGACGACAATCAGAATCTGCCAGATGCTCGGGCTCATCGGTTCATCTCCCTGCGCGCCCCGGAGGCGCCGCTTTTGGTTTGCTCGATCTCACATATGGGAAAGCCGGGCCTGCGGAAAGAGCCTAGCCGGGTCTTTTTCCGCGCGGGTCGCGATCCTCCTCCCACGGATTGGCCACCTTGCTCTGCGCCTCGCAGGGAAAAACGAAGCAATGCTCGCGCCTTAGCGACAGCCACAGCGGAGCGCCCTGCGGCGGCAGGAAGGCGCCCGGCACGGTGGCCCGCAGCAGCGAGCCGTCGTGCTCCATGCGCACCTCGATCAGGCTTTCCGACCCCATGAACCGCGCCCGCGCCACGCGGCCCCGCGCCGCGACCCCGGTGCGCGGGCTGGCGGGCGGGGCGCCGCCGCGATCCTCGTCGATCTTGAGGTGCTGCGGGCGGATGATGATCTCGACATCAGCCTGATCGACCATGCCCGGCGTCAGGAACAGCCCGAACGGCGTGTCGGTCTGGCGCGCGCGCACTTCGCCGTGGATCACGTTGAGATCGCTGAAGAACGCCGCCGCCTTGCGGTCAACGGGATGGTTGTAGATGTGATAGGGCGCGCCGATCTGCACGATCTCGCCCGCGCGCATCAGCGCCACGCGGTCGGCCATCCGCATCGCCTCGCCCGGCTCATGCGTGACCAGCAGAACGGCGGCGCCCTCCTCCTTCAGCAGCGCCAGCGTCTCGTCGCGGATGTCGTCGCGCAGCCGCTGGTCGAGGCCGGAGAACGGCTCGTCCATCAGCATCACGCCTGGCCTGGGCGCCAGCGCCCGCGCCAGCACCACGCGCTGCTGCTCGCCGCCCGAAAGCTGGTGGGGATATTTCGCGCCGTAGCCCGCCAGCCCGACGCGGGCGAGATACGCCGCCGCGACCCTGCGCCGCGCCCCGTTGAGCGACCGCTTCAACCCGAAGGTCACGTTGTCGGCCACCGTCAGGTGCGGAAACAGCGCGAAATCCTGAAACATCAGCCCGATGGAGCGGCTCTCCGGCGGATCGTGGCGCGTGGCGTCCGACACGGCGACGCCGTTCTCCAGCACCGCGCCCGCGCTCTGGCGCTCGACCCCGGCGGCGATGCGCAACAGCGTCGATTTCCCGCAGCCAGACGGCCCCAGCAGGCACATCACCTCGCCCGGCTGCACGTCGAACGTGACGTCGCGCACCGCGCGCACGCCGTCATAGTCCATGCTCACGCCGTCGAACGCCAGCCGGGGCGCGGGCGGCGCGGCGGCGGCCCCTGTCCTTGCGCTCTGCGCCATCGCGGTCATTCCCAAGCGTTTCCGTCAGGCAACAGGTAACAACCTGCGCCGCCGGTCGCAAGCCTGCGGCCGGCGGCGCCGCCAGCCCGGCCGCTAGAGCGTCACGTTGGTCTGGCCGCCGTCCAGCAGGATGTTCTGGCCGACGATGAAGCCCGCATGCTGCGAGCACAGGAACGCGCACATGGCGCCGAATTCGGCGGGCGTGCCGTAGCGGCCCGCGGGGATCTCGGCCTTGCGCTTCTCCGACGCCTGCTCGCGGCTGATGTTGAGGCTGCGCGCCAGATTCTCCTCCAGCGCCGCGATGCGGTCGGTGGCGTGGCTGCCGGGCAGCAGGTTGTTGATCGTCACGCCATGGCGCGCCACCTGCCGCGAGGTGCCCGCGACGAAGCCGGTCAGCCCCGCGCGCGCGGCGTTGGACAGGCCAAGCTGCGCGATCGGCCCCTTCACCGACTGCGAGGTGATGTTGACCACCCTGCCCCAGCCGCGTTCGATCATCCCCGGCAGCACGGCGGTCGCCAGCAGGATCGGCGTCAGCATGTTGGCCTCGATCGCCGCCTGCCAGGCCTCGCGGCCCCAGTCCGACCACAGGCCCGGCGGCGGGCCGCCCGCGTTGTTCACCAAGATGTCGGGTGCGGGGCAGGCCGCCAGCAGCGCGGCGCGCCCGTCATCGGTGGTCACGTCCGCCGCCACCGTGGTCACCGTGACGCCATGGGCGCGCAGCGCCTGCGCCGTCGCCTCCAGCGGGCCGGGGGTGCGGGCGTTGACGACAAGGTTCACGCCCGCCGCCGCCAGCGCCTCGGCGCAGCCGCGCCCCAGGCCCTTGCTCGCCGCGCACACGATGGCCGTGCGCCCCCTGATGCCGAGATCCATGGTTCAGCCTCCCTGCGCCGCGTCGGCGGCCTGTATGTCGGTTCTGGTGAAGTCGTCGCCCTTGAAAAGCAGCGGCTCACCGCCGCCGCGCGCCAGGGCGTAGGAGAAGCAGTCGCCGAAATTCAAGCCTGCCGGATGGCGGCCCTTGCCGAAGTGTTCAAAGCCTTCGCCAGCGAGACGGGCAAGTCGGCCGTCGAACGGGACCACCTCGATCCGCAGCGCATCAAGGAGTTCGTAGAGACGCGCGCCGCCCTCGGGGCCGAACTTCGCTATCGCCACAACAAGGCACTCGACCAGGGTCGGCGCCGCAACCTGCGCCGCCGATGCGCGCAGTATCGTGCGCGCCAGCGTATCGCCGTCAGGTTCGGCGAGCAGGATCGCCATCAGGGCCGACGTATCGACAATCATGGCTTGCGATAAAGGTCCGGGAACATCTCGGGATACCCAAGAATTTCTTCATCCGTCATGCCGCTATCGCGCCGGGTTGCGGCTGCGGCGCCAACGATCACCCTGACGCGCCGCATGGCGGCTTCCTCCTCGTCGCGCGCGCGCCCTGTCTCCTCGTCGCGCGCGCGCCTCGTGACAGGCGGCGCCGTTCGAGCCGCCCTGATCCCAGCCTGCGCTGGCGGCTGATCATCACGGCGATCACCCTTCAGTGCTGCGCTCTCCCTTCGCAGCATATGACGCAAGGCCTGCCGCACCGCCTCGACCTCGGTCGTGCCGGTCTGCCGCGCCAGTTCCTTGGCGAGGCGCGCCACTTCGGCGTCACAAAAGGGCAGCGTCGCAGGCATGATCGCCTCCATCATCGTCTCGGCTCAACCAAGGCCACGACAGGCCTTTTGTAAAGCCTCGCCCTCGCCTATACCCCCCGCATGCTCGATATCGGACATAACAGCCTGACCCTGCCGCCGGAAGTGGCGCGGCGCCGGACGTTTGCGATCATCTCGCACCCCGACGCCGGCAAGACCACGCTGACCGAAAAGCTGCTGCTCTACGGCGGCGCGATCCAGATGGCCGGTCAGGTGCGCGCCAAGGGCGAGGCGCGGCGGACCCGCTCGGACTTCATGAAGATGGAGCGTGAGCGCGGCATCTCGGTGTCGGCGTCGGCGATGTCGTTCGAGTATGACGGCCGCTGGTTCAATCTGGTCGATACGCCGGGCCACGAGGATTTCTCCGAGGACACCTATCGCACGCTGACCGCCGTGGACGCGGCGGTGATGGTGATCGACGGCGCCAAGGGCGTCGAGAGCCAGACCCGCAAGCTGTTCGAGGTGTGCCGCCTGCGCGACGTGCCGATCCTGACGTTCTGCAACAAGATGGACCGCGAGAGCCGCGACACCTTCGAGATCATCGACGAGGTGCAGGAGGCGCTGGCGCTGGACGTCACGCCGGCAAGCTGGCCGATCGGCATGGGGCGCGACTTTCTCGGCGCCTATGACCTGATCAACGACCGGCTGCACCTGATGGACCGCGCCGACCGCAACACCCGCGCGCAGAGCGTCGCCATCGACGGGCTGGACGACCCGCGCCTCGCC
>CAZRFB010000361.1:0-3292 GCA_964599185.1 uncultured Rhodobacterales bacterium
CAGCGGCCCGGCCAGCGTCGGCCCGATGCGCGGCGCGCCCTGCATCACCTCATGCGCGAACAGCCGCGATTCGCGGGGATAGCGCCGCGCCATCGCCAGCTTGCGGCGCAGATAGCCGCGCAACTCCTCCAGCGGCTCGCCGTCGGGGTTGAGCGCGCGCAGCGGGTCGAGCCAGTTCGCAAGCAGCCGGTCGAGCAGGGCGGCGTGGATGTCCTCCTTGCCCGCGAAGTAATACAGCAGGTTTGGCTTCGACATGCCGGCGCCCTCGGCGATCTGGTCGATGGTGGCGCCGTGAAAGCCCAGCGCGGAGAACACGTCGAGCGCCGCTTCGAGAATTTTCGCTTCGTTGCGCACCTGAATCGCGGTGCGCCGCTGGGTGCGCCCGGCGCGCGCGCCCGCAAAGTCGCCCGCCGCCTCCATCGGCTCTGCGTCGTCCAAGAGCGCCTCCTTCGCACCATGCGCACCCGTCATAGCCGGGTTTTGATCGACAGGAAAACATTCCCGCGCCCATACCCGCAAAGGCTGCGCCAATGGGTCTTGGAAGCGACGGCGTTTTGAGGAATCGTTCACTGGCGCATACCGTCCTTCATGAAAGGCTCATCATGATCGCCGCCGCATCGCCCGCCGCAATCGCCGCCCTCATCCCCGCCGCCGTGCTGACCGCCGCCGTGTTGGCCGCCCCCGCCGCAGGCGCGCGCGCGCTTCCAGACTGCGCCGCGCTGCGCGCCTGGGGGGCGGAGGACGGCGCGGCCTTTTCCTATGCGCCGGGCGTGGACTTGCCCGGGTTCTTCGCGCCCGGCGCGACCGCGCCGCTGTTCGGCGCGCCGGTCACCGACTGGACGGCGGACGACGCCCGCGCGCTCGACAAGGCGCTCGCCGCCTGCGCGCGCGACGCGCGCAAGGCGCGCGACACGGCGGCGACCGAGGATTTCAAGGCGCTGGCGAAGGCGCTGGCGGCTGCGAGCCGGGCGCTGAAGAACGCCGATCAGGCGCGCGGCGCCGCCGCCAAGGCGCTCACGGCGATCGACGCAGGGCCGCAGACCCCGCAACTGCTGACCGATCTGGCGGCGCTGGCCGCGACCGACGCGGCGACGCTGAAGGATTTCCGCACCAACCTGCGCGACATCGGCGTGGTCGCGCGCGCGCTGCCGCTGCTGCCCGAGGCGGAGGGCGCCGCGCTCCGCGCGGGGCTGGCGCAGCGGGCGGAGGCGTTGGGCGAAGCGATGGGCGGCGCGCGCGTCGCCGCGCTCGCCGACGCGCCCGAAACCCCGCTGGGCGTGCTGCAGGCGCGCGCGGCGGCGTTCGACGCGCGGCGCGAGATGGGCGCGGCGG
The DNA here is from genome assembly GCA_964599185.1 of uncultured Rhodobacterales bacterium. Classification (GTDB taxonomy): domain Bacteria; phylum Pseudomonadota; class Alphaproteobacteria; order Rhodobacterales; family Rhodobacteraceae; genus Rubrimonas. Next base: position 1,333 of record CAZRFB010000361.1, read on the forward strand.
CGGCGCCGGTGGTCGCGGCGGCCGAGGCGCGCGAGACGGCGATTCTGGCGGCGCTGGCGGCGCAAAGCCCCGCGCCGGTCGCGCCGCCCGCCTGCGGCGCCTATCTCGGCTGGGCGGCGGCGGTTGACGCCAGCGCCGCGCGCCGCACCCGCGCGGGCGCGATCATGGCGGCGTTTGAGGCGCCGGAGGTTGCGGCGCTGTTCGGCAAACCCTTCGCCGACTGGTCGCCCGACGACGCGGCGCTCCTCGGCCCGCTCACTGAGCAGTGCCGCGGCGCCGCGCGCGCGGGGTTGCTCGACGGCGACCGCCGGACGCTGGAGCAGGCCGCGTCGCGCGCCGCCGGGCTGGCGCAGCGCGCGGGCGAGCAGCAGACGCGCCGCGCCGCGCTCGCCGCCGCGCGCGCCGAGGCCGACCGGATCATCGCCGAAGCGGCCGCCGCGGCGGAAGGGGCCGAGGGCTTCGCCGCGCTGGCCGCGCTTGAGGCCGAAGCGGCGCGGGCGGCGCCGGAGCCCGAGGACGCCGCGCGCGTCGCCGCCTCTCTCGCCGCGCGGCGCGAGGCGCTGACCGTCGCCGCGCTCGCCGCGCCGCGCGCCGACATCGCCGCCGCGCCCGCGACGCTGGCGGGCATGGCGGCGGTGAAGGGCGCCTTCACCGCCGTCGCGCAAGGGCCGCTGCGGCGCTGGATCGCCCCGGAGGCGCTGCGCCAATTCCAGGACGAGGCGCGCGCGCGGCTGGAGGCGCTGGCGCCCGGCGCCGCGCCCGACTTCGAGGCCGCCGTCGCCGCCCTGCCCGCCGACGCCGACGGCCTGCGCGCGCTCGACGCGCTCGCCCGCGCGACAATCGCAAGTGAGGCGCCCGCGTGGGACCGCCACCGCGCCGCCGTCGCCGCCCGGCGCGAGGCGATCGCCGCCGCGCTGGTGGCGGAGAACCTGCCGAAGCTGGAGGCCGAACTCGCCGCGCTGCCGGAGACGCGCGAGGGTTTCCAGCAGGCGCTGGTCTATGCGCTGACCTTCGAGCGCAGCGCGGCGACCGAGGCCGCCGCCTTCGCGATCTACGCCGACCGCGCCGCCGCCCGCGCAGAGGCGCTGCGCGCGACGCTGGCCGCGGCGCGCTGCGCCCCCGTGCTCGACGCGGCGGACATGTCGGCGAAACACGCCGCCGCGCCGGTTCTGGCGGGCGACGGCGTGACCACGCTGGGGCGGCTGGTCTGCGCGCTGGCCAAAGGCGCGCCGCGCCATGACGGGCCGGGGCTGTTCGGCGGCGATCACACCGTCGCCTTCACCGGCGCCGAAGGCTTTCTGATGAAGATCACGCTGCACGAGGCGGAGGTGAAGCCGGGCGTCCGCGCGCTGATCGGCAAGCGCATCGACGACCCCAACGGCGGCCGCGACATCAGCGCGGCGGAATGGGTCGGCTTCGTCGGCATGGCCACCGACATCGGCGGCGCCGACGCCTGCGCCGCCCGCGCAGGCAGGGTCAGCGTCGAGCGGCTGGCCTCGGGAACCACCGACGACGCGGCGATGCAGGCGCTGACCGATTGCCTGCTCGCCCGGCCGGAGGCGGCGATCCGCCCGTCGCGGAGCGGGTGACGCCGTGGGGTGGTTTGCGGCGCGGTTTAGCGCTTGACCGCGCCCCGCGCCACGCCTAGCGTTTTTTGATCATCCGGAAAACTGCGCGACCATACGCCGAGGGAGCCTTTCGCCATGTCCGACCGCCGGGCCGCCAGCCCCAACGATCTGGCCGCGTTCTGGATGCCATTCACCGCCAACCGCCAGTTCAAGGCGGCGCCCAGAATGCTCGTCTCGGCGGAGGGGATGCGCTACACCGCCGCCGACGGGCGCAAGATCCTCGACGGCACCGCGGGCTTGTGGTGCGTGAACGCGGGCCACCGCCGCCCGCGCATCGTCAAGGCCATCGCCGAGCAGGTTGAGGAGCTCGACTACGCCCCCGCCTTCCAGAT
>CAZRFB010000362.1:0-5657 GCA_964599185.1 uncultured Rhodobacterales bacterium
CCCCAACAGCGCCAACAGCCAGTTCTTCATCACCTTCGAGGAATCCGGCTGGCTGAACGGGCAATACACCGTGTTCGGCCGGGTGATCGACGGCATGGCGCATGTGGACAACGTCAAGATGGGGTCCAAGGCCAACAACGGCGCCATCGACGGCGACCCTGACGCGATCCTCTCGCTGAAGGTCGCCGCCGACAAGTAGCGGCGCGACCCGCCGCCGCTCACGCAAGCGTTTTGCGGGCGTGAGCGCGCGCGGCGGTATGCTGGCGGCGTTGTCAGGGAGACGCCCGATGCGCCCGCTCATCCTCGCCCTCTCGCTGCTGGCCTCGCTTGCGACCGCCGCCGCCGCGCAGGCGCCGGGCTGGATGCGCGCCGCCTGGCCGGAGACCGATTTCTCCCGCGTCAGCATCGACCTTGCGGAGGTCATATCGGGCGGCCCGCCGCGCGACGGCATTCCGGCGCTCACCAACCCCGCCTTCATCGCCGTCGCCGCCGAGGCGCGGCTGGCGGATCGTGAGCCGGTGCTGTCGCTGGAGATCGGCGACGTGGCGCGCGCCTATCCGATCCGCTATCTGATGTGGCACGAGATCGCCAACGACACCGTGGCGGGCGTGCCGGTGGCGGTGACGTTCTGCCCCTTGTGCAACAGCGCGGTCGCCTTCGACCGGCGGGTGGCGGGCGAGACGCTGGAGTTCGGCGTGAGCGGCCTTTTGCGCCACTCCGACATGATCATGTACGACCGGCAAGGCTTCAGCTGGTGGCAGCAGTTCACCGGCGAGGCCATCGTCGGCGCCGCGACCGGCCAGCGGCTGACCGCGCTGCCCTCGCTGATGGAGAGCTGGGCGGCGTTTCGCGACCGCAACCCGAACGGCAGGGTGATGGATGAGCCGAGCGGCTGGCGGCGCAGCTATGGCCGCAACCCCTATGAGGGCTATGACAGCGGCTCATGGCCTTTCCTGTATCAGGGCGAGACCCCGCCGCACGGCGTGGCGCCGCTGGCGCGGGTGCTGCGGGTCGGCGCGCGCGCCTGGCCGCTGAGCCGCATCGCCGAAGCCGGCGGGCTGACGGAGGCCGGGGTGCGGATCACCTGGACCCCCGGACAGGCCTCCGCGCTCGACGCCGCGCGCATCGGCGATGGGCGCGAAGTCGGCGACATCACCGTGACCGACGCGGCCACCGGCGCCCCCGTGGTGCATGAGGTGGTGTTCGCCTTCGCCTTCCACGCCTTCCACCCCGACGGCGCGTGGATGCTGGGCCAATAGCCCCAACCTTTGCGCGCCGCGTCTTGCGCGCGCCCGCGTCGTGGTCCACGAGGCGCGAGGCTTGAAGGCAACGCAAGGGGGGCGCGGTGCGCGTCGCGGATTTCGATTTTCATCTGCCTGAAGACCTGATCGCGCTGCGCCCCGCGCGCCCGCGCCGCGCCGCGCGGCTGCTGCTGGCCGAAGGAGACGCGACGCGCGACGCGGCGGTGTCGGCGCTGCCCGACATCCTGCGCCCCGGCGATCTGCTGGTGTTCAACGAGACCCGCGTGATCCCGGCGCGGCTGGCGGGCGCGCGGCGGCGCGACAGCCGCGACGGGCCGGGCGTGGCGCGGATCGAGGCGACGCTCATCAAGCGCGAGGACGCCGCGACATGGACGGCGCTTGTCCGCCCGGCGCGGCGGCTGCGGCCCGGCGACGTGATCGGCTTCGGCGCGCTGAGCGCGGCGGTGACGCATCTGGCGCCGGGCGGCCTTGCGACGCTGCGCTTCGACTGCGCGGGCGCGGCGCTCGACGCCGCCATCGCGGCCGAGGGGTCGATGCCCCTGCCCCCCTACATCGCCGCGCGGCGGGCGGCGGACGCCCAGGATGTCGAGGACTATCAGACCGTGTTCGCGCGCGATCCCGGCTCGGTCGCGGCGCCGACGGCGGCGCTGCATTTTGACGAGACGCTGCTGGCGGCGCTGGCGGCGCACGGGGTGCTGTCGGCGAAGCTGACGCTGCATGTCGGCGCCGGCACCTTTCTGCCGGTCAAGACCGACAGCGTGGCCGACCACGCCATGCACGCCGAATGGGGCGCGATCGACGCAGGCGCGGCGGACGCGATCAACGCCGCGCGGGCGCGGGGCGGGCGGGTGATCGCCGTCGGCACCACGGCGCTGCGGCTGCTGGAGAGCGCGGCGGACGCGGCCGGGCGCGTCGGCCCCTGGCGCGGCGAGACGGCGATCTTCATCACGCCGGGCTATCGCTTTCGCGCCATCGACGGACTGATGACCAATTTCCACCTGCCGCGCTCGACGCTGTTCATGCTGGTCTGCGCGCTGATGGGAACGGCGCGGATGCAGGCGCTCTACGCCCACGCCATCGCGGCGCGCTATCGCTTCTACTCCTACGGCGACGCCTCGCTGCTGCTGCCGCGGGCGTGACGCCGCCGCGCTTGCGGGCCTCGCCGCTTCCCGCCTAGGCTATGGACGAGGGCCGCACGGCGAACGGTCGGGAAGTTTTCGGGAGGATGTCATGTCACGCGCGCGCAGATCGGCCGCCAACCTGGCGCGGGAGTATGAGCCGCGCCTGCGCGGGCGCCTGGCGGAGCTGAAGGCGCGGCTCACGCGCATCGAGCAGAGCCTCGACCAGACCCCCGACCCCGACTGGGAGGAACGCGCCACCGAACGCGCGGGCGACGAGGTGCGCGAGACGCTGGGCCAGAGCGGGCTGGAGGAGATCCGCATGATCGAGGCGGCGCTGGCGCGCATCGACGCGGGCGAGTTCGGCTATTGCGTCAACTGCGGCGCGCCGATCGGCAAGGCGCGGCTCGACATCGTGCCCCATGCGCCGCGCTGCGTGAAATGCGCCTGAGGCCCCCGCGCTGAAGGCGCACGGTCGCACCGCGCTGAAGGCGCACGGTCGCACCGCGCTGAAGGCGCATGATCGCAGCGCGCTGAAGGCGCCTGGCGGCGCGCGTGATCCTGACGCGCACGCCGCGCAAGGGTCCCATGCGCCGAATTCCCCTTTACGCCGCCGCGCCGCGCAGGCATTAGCGCGGCGAGCGGGCGGCGCGACGGCGCGCGCGCCCATGGCCCGAAAGGACCGCCCTTGATCGGCGTCATCCGCGATAGCTGGTCGCTGCTGCTGGGGCTGTTGCTGCTGATGCTGGGCAACGGGCTTCAGGGCACGCTGCTGGGCGTGCGCGGCGCCATCGAGGGCATGTCGCCCAGCACGTTGTCGTTCATCATGTCGGCCTATTTCGTCGGCCTGCTGATCGGCGCGCGGGTGACGCCGGTGATGATCGGGCGGGTCGGCCATGTGCGGGTGTTCGCGGCGCTGGCCTCTATGATCTCCGCCGCGTTCATCCTCTACGCCGCGCAGCCCGATCCGTGGGTCTGGGGCGCGACGCGGCTGGTGGTGGGGTTCAGCTTCTGCGGCGTGTATGTGGTGGCGGAAAGCTGGCTGAACGAACGCGCCACCAACGAGACGCGCGGCCAGGCGATGAGCGTCTATATGCTGGTGCAGATGATCGGCATCGTCAGCGCGCAAGGGTTGCTGATGCTGGCCGATCCCGGCGGCTATGCGCTGTTCGCGCTGATCTCGATCCTGGTGTCGGTGTCGGTGGCGCCGATGCTGCTGTCGGCGGGGCCGACGCCGGTGTTCCAGACCTCGCGGCGCATGAGCCTGCGAGAACTGTTCGAGGTTTCGCCGCTGGGCTGCGTCGGCGCGTTCCTGCTGGGCGGCATCTTCGCGGCGATGTTCGGCATGGCGGCGGTCTATGGCGGCCAGGCGGGCCTGAGCATCGGCCAGATCTCGGCGCTGGTGGCGGCGATCTACATGGGCGGTCTGGTGGCGCAATGGCCGATCGGCTGGCTGTCGGACCGCATGGACCGCCGCCGCCTGATCATCGCGATCTGCACGGTGGGCGCGGTGGCGGCGATGGTTGCGTCCGTCGCGGATTTCACCGGCGTGCTGATCGCGGCGGCGGTGGTGGGCGCGGTCGCCAACCCGCTCTACAGCCTGATCATCGCGCACACCAACGACTTTCTGAAGGCGGACGACATGGCGTCGGCCTCCGGCGGCCTGCTGTTTCTGAACGGCGTCGGCGCCGTGGGCGGGCCGATCGCGGTGGGCTTTCTGATGGAGCGCTTCGGCGCCGGGGCCTATTTCGCCTATTTCGCGGTTCTGCTGGCGGGCGTGGCGCTCTACGGCCTCTATCGCATGACGCAGCGCGCGGCGCCGCTGGACACCGCGCCCTATGCGCCGATCCTCGCCAGCGCCACCTCGGTCGCGGTCGGGATGGCGAGCGAGATCGCCGCAAGCGCCGAGAAACCGCTGGAGCAGGGTTGACGATACACTGACGAAGGCGCGCAATGATTGCGGTCGGCGAACACAGAAAAAACGTGGAGGGAGCGTGACCATGGCCGGGTCGGATACGGTTCTGGACTTCTGGCTGACTACGGTCGGCGCAGCGCGCTGGTACAAGGCCGACCCTGCGCTGGACGCCGAGGTGGCGGCCCGGTTCGAGGGCATGGTCGCCGAAGCGCGGCGCGGCGCGTTCAGCGACTGGATCCTCAACCCGCGCTCCGGCCTCGCGCTGATCCTGCTGCTCGACCAGTTTCCGCGCCATATCTGGCGCGATACGGCGGCGGCGTTCGAATCCGACGCGCGCGCGATGGCCAAGGCCAAACGCGCCATGTCGCTCGGCCACGACATGAAGATCGCCGAACCGGAGCGGCAGTTCTTCTATCTGCCGCTGATGCACTCGGAGTCGCAGGCCGATCAGGACCGCTGCGTGCGGCTGATCCTGACGCGGATGCCGCTGACCGGCGCCGCCAACCTGCCGCATGCGGTGGCGCATCGCGACGTGATCCGCCGCTTCGGGCGTTTTCCCTTTCGCAACGCCGCGCTTGGCCGCGCCAGCACCGAGGCCGAGCAGGCGTGGCTCGACGCCGGCGGCTATCGCGCCGCCGAGCTCGCGCTGGCGTGACGCGACCGGCGCGGCGCATGGCCGACCGCAGTTTCGACGTGATCGTGATCGGCGCCGGCCCCGGCGGCTATGTCTGCGCGATCCGCGCGGCGCAGCTGGGGCTGAAGGTCTGCGTGGTGGAGCGTGAGCATCTGGGCGGCATCTGCCTCAACTGGGGCTGCATCCCGACCAAGGCGATGCTGCGCTCGGCGGAAGTGCTGCACCTGATCCGGCGCGCGGGCGAATTCGGGCTGAAGGCCGACGGCGTCGGCTATGATCTCGCCGCAGTGGTCAGGCGTTCGCGCGGCATCGCGAAACAGCTCAACAGCGGCGTGGGCCACTTGCTGAAGAAGAACAAGGTCACGGTCGTGATGGGCGAGGCGGCGCTCACGGGCAAGGGCGCGGTGTCGGTGAAGGGTGGCGACGGCGCCGAGACGCTGCGCGCGCCGCACATCGTGATCGCCACCGGCGCGCGGGCGCGCGCGCTGCCGGGGCTGGAGGCGGATGGCGCGCGGGTCTGGAGCTATCGCCACGCCCTCACCCCGCCGCACATGCCGCAAAAGCTGCTGGTGATCGGCTCGGGCGCCATCGGCATCGAATTCGCCAGCTTCTACAGCGCGCTGGGCGCGCAAACCACCGTGGTCGAGGTGATGGACCGGATCCTGCCGGTCGAGGACGCCGAGATCGCCGCCATGGCGAAGAAGGCGTTCGAGAAACAGGGCATGACG
>CAZRFB010000363.1:0-5487 GCA_964599185.1 uncultured Rhodobacterales bacterium
TACCGGCGGCCCGGCGCCGCTGGGCTATCGCGGGCTTGGCGACCTGTTCGTGCTGATCTTCTTCGGCCCGGTCGCGGTGGCGGGAACCTATTATGTGCAGGCGCTGGCGCTGGACTGGCGCCCGGTGGCGGCGGGGATCGGACCGGGGCTGATCGCAATGGCGATCCTGGTGGTCAACAACCTGCGCGACATCGAGACCGACGCGGCGGCGGGCAAGCGGACGCTGGCGGTGCGCTTTGGCGTGGCTTTCTCGCGCTGGCAGTATGGGCTGGCGGTGCTCGGCGGCTGCCTGTCGCCGCTGGTTTTTCTGGCGAGCGGCGACGCGAGGATCGGCGTCGCGGCGCCGCTGCTGACGCTGGTCGCGGCGGCGCCGGTGGCGCGCGCGGTGTGGACGCGGCGCGACGGCCCGGCGCTGAACCGCGCGCTCGCCGACACCGGCAAGCTGCTGATGCTCTATGCGGCGCTGTTCTGCATCGGCTGGCTGCTCTGAGGCGATGGCCGTGCTGTCGCTGAACGGCGTCGTGATCCACAAGGGTTATCTCGACGCCGACGCGCAGCGCGCGCTGGTCGAGGCGGTGCGCGGCGTGGTGGCGCAGGCGCCGCTGATGCGCCCGGTCACGCCATGGGGCAAGCCGATGAGCGTGCGGATGACCGCCGCCGGGCGCGTCGGCTGGGTGGTGGCGCAGGGGCGCTACGGCTATGCGCCTGCGCACCCCGCAACCGGGCTGCCGTGGCCGCCGATCCCGCCGCAGGCGCTGGCGCTGTGGCGCGCGGTCTCGGGCTGGGGTTCCGATCCCGACTGCATGCTGGTCAACTGGTATGGCCAGGGCGCGCGCATGGGGCTGCACCGCGACGCCGACGAAGGCGCCTTCGCCGCGCCGGTGGTCTCGGTCTCGCTGGGCGATCCGGCGCTGTTCCGCGTCGGCGGACTGGCGCGGCGCGACCCCACCGCCTCGACGACGCTGGAATCGGGCGACGTGGCGATCCTCGGCGGGGCGGCGCGGCTGGCCTGGCACGGCGTGGACCGGGTGCGCTTCGGCGGCTCGACCCTGCTGCCGGGCGGCGGCAGGATCAACCTCACCTTTCGGGTGGTGGCGGCCCAGAGCGGCGTTTGACCAGACAGGGTCAGGCCCGCCGCTCTAGTTTTTTGCTTTTAAGCGCAATTTCTCCGATGCTCGCTTCACTCCGGTCGGATTGCGCTATGGCCCCGCAACCGCTTGTCGCGCATCGCCAGCAAGCGCAGCCGCAGCGCGTTGATCTTGATGAAGCCGGCGGCGTCCTTCTGATCATAGGCGCCGGCGTCGTCCTCGAAGGTGACGTGCTGCTCGCTGTAGAGGCTGCGGTCCGACCAGCGGCCCACCACGCTGACCGAGCCCTTGTAGAGCTTGAGGCGCACCGTGCCGCAGACATGGGTCTGGCTGTGGTCGATGGCGGCCTGCAGCATCTCGCGCTCAGGGGAAAACCAGTAGCCGAAATAGATCAGCTCGGCGTAGCGCGGCGCGAGTTCATCCTTCAGATGCGCGGCGCCGCGATCCAGCGTGATGCTCTCGATGCCGCGATGCGCGGCCAGCAGCACCGTGCCGCCCGGCGTCTCATAGACGCCGCGCGACTTCATGCCGACATAGCGCCCCTCGACCAGATCGAGCCGCCCCACGCCGTTGCGCCCGCCGACGGCGTTCAGCGCCGTCAGCATCGACGCCGGGCTGAGCGGCTTGCCGTCCAGCGCCACCGGGTCGCCCTTGTCGAAAGTGATCTCGATGAACTCGGGCGCGTCCGGCGCATCCTCGGGCGCGACGGTGCGCTGATAGACGATGTCGGGGGCCTCCTGCGCCGGATCCTCCAGCACCTTGCCCTCCGAGGAGGTGTGCAGCAGGTTGGCGTCCACGCTGAACGGCGCCTCGCCGCGCTTGTCGGTGGGCACCGGCACCTGATGCGCCTGCGCCCATTCGATCAGCCGCGTGCGCGAGGTCAGATCCCACTCCCGCCACGGCGCGATCACCTTGATGTCGGGCTCCAGCGCATAGGCGGAAAGCTCGAAGCGCACCTGATCGTTGCCCTTGCCGGTGGCGCCATGGGCCACGGCGTCGGCGCCGGTCTGGCGCGCGATCTCGACCAGATGCTTCGAGATCAGCGGCCGCGCGATGGCGGTGCCGAGCAGATACAGCCCCTCATAGACCGCGTTGGCGCGAAACATCGGAAACACGAAGTCGCGCACGAACTCCTCGCGCACGTCGCGCACGAAGATGTTTTCGGGCTTCACCCCCAGCAATTCGGCCTTGGCGCGCGCGGGCGCCAGCTCCTCGCCCTGGCCGAGGTCGGCGGTGAAGGTCACCACCTCGCAGCCATAGGTGACTTGAAGCCACTTCAGGATGATCGAGGTGTCGAGACCGCCGGAATAGGCGAGGACGACCTTCTTCGGCGTGAGGGGGGCCTTGGACATGGGCGGCGCGCTCCGTGAGGATGACGCCGCGTTCTAGGGGAGCGCCCGCGCGGGCGCAAGCGGCGCTCAGACCGCAGCGCGCAGCCGCGCCATCAACTGCGCCACCAGTTTGAGCGCGGTCTCGTCGGTCAGCCTGCCGTCCTCGAACGCCGAGGCGTGGACGAACACCTGCGGCGCGGGCAGCACCAGCGCGTCGAACGCCAGCAGACAATGGCGCAGCGTCATCTGCGCGCGCTGCCCGCCCGCCTTGCCCGCCGCCGCCGACAGGATCGCCACCGGCTTGCCGGTCAGCGGCATCGGTTTTACCCGGCTCGACCAGTCGAGCGCGTTTTTCAGCACCCCCGACAGCGCCGCATTGTATTCCGGCGTCGCGATCACGATGGCGTCGGCGTCGCGGATCGCCGCGTTCAGCGCCAGCACCGCCTCCGGCATCCCCTGGGCCTCAAGGTCGCCGTCGTAGAGCGGCAGGTTGAGGTCTGCCAGCGTGAACGCGGCGGGCGCGAACGCCTCCGCCGCCGCGCGCGCCAGCGCGGTGTTGAGGCTCGCGGCCCGCAGCGAGCCGGATATGCCGAGCAGTTTCATGCTTGTCTCCCCCTCTGTTCCGCGCCGCGACCTAACGCGCGGCGCGGCGAGGACAACCGCCTCAGGCGTGGATCGCGCCGTCGCCGCAGGCCAGCGCGGCCTCGCGCACCGCTTCGGAGAACGTCGGGTGCGCGTGGCAGGTGCGCGCCACGTCCTCCGCCGCCGCGCCGAACTCCATCGCCACGCAGATCTCGTGGATCAGGTCGCCCGCCATCGGCCCGATCAGATGCGCGCCGAGGATGCGGTCGGTCTCCTTGTCGGCCAGCAGCTTGACGAAGCCTTCGGTGGCGAAATGCGCCTTGGCGCGACCGTTGCCCATGAAGCTGAACTTGCCGACCTTGTAAGCTTTGCCTTCCGCCTTGAGCTGCTCCTCGGTGGCGCCGACGCTGGAGACCTCGGGCGCGGTGTAGATCACGCCGGGGATCACGCCATAGTTGACGTGGCCGTGCCTGCCCGCGATCACCTCCGCCACCGCCATGCCCTCGTCCTCGGCCTTGTGCGCCAGCATCGGGCCGTCGATCACGTCGCCGATGGCGTAGACGCCCTCGACGTTGGAGCGCCACCGCGCGTCGGTCTTGACCCGGCCCTTGTCGTCGAGCGCGACGCCGGCCTCCTCCAGCCCCAGGCCTTTGGTGAACGGGCGCCGCCCGGTGGCGACCAGCACCACATCGGCGTCGATCTCGTGCTTGCTGTCGTCCTTGCGCAGGGCGTAGCCGACCTTGAGCTTGGTCTTGAGCTTCTCCACGCCGCTCACCGCCGCGCCCATGATGAAGGTGAAGCCCTGCTTGGTGAGGATGCGCTGGAACTGTTTCGCCACCTCGCCGTCCTGCCCCGGCGTGATCTGGTCGAGGAACTCGATCACCGTGACCTTGGCGCCCAGCCGCCCCCAGACCGAGCCAAGCTCAAGCCCGATCACACCCGCGCCGATGATGACGAGGTTTTTCGGCACGGCCTTCAATTCAAGCGCGCCGGTCGAGTCGACCACGCGCTCCTGATCGACCTCGACGCCCTTGAGCGGCGACGGCTCCGAGCCGGTGGCGATCACGATGTTCTTCGCCTTGTGCGCGGTCCCGTCCACGGTGACCTCGCCCTTGGCGGTGATCCTGCCCCAGCCTTTCAGCCAATCGACCTTGTTCTTCTTGAATAGGAACTCGATGCCCTTGACGTTGCCATCGACCACGCCCTGCTTGTAGGCGAGCATTTTTGGCACATCGACGCTGACCGACTTGGCGACGATGCCCATGGTCGCGAAGTTGCCCTCCGCCTCATGGACCATTTCGCTCGCGTGCAGCAGCGCCTTGGAGGGGATGCAGCCGACGTTCAGGCACGTCCCGCCAAGCGCATCGCGGCCCTCGACGCACGCGACCTTGAGGCCAAGCTGCGCCGCGCGGATCGCGCCGACATAGCCGCCGGGGCCGCCGCCGATGAAGATCACGTCATAATCGGCCATAGTCCCTCTCCCTCAGATCAGCGCCGCGACCAGCATCGCGACCGTCGCGAAAAATCCAAAGCCCCAGACCACCGAGCGCCACGGCTTCGACCCCGTCGCATAGAGCGGCACATAGACCACCCGCGCCGCCAGATAGACCAGCGCGCAGCCTTGCGTGAACGGCCCCGACGCGTCGCCGAGCGTCACCACCACCACGGCGGCGGTGAACAGCACCAGCCCTTCGACATGGTTGCTGAACGCGCGTTGCAGCCGCGCGGCGCGGCCCTCAAGCTCCCGCTTCTGGTCGCGCGGCCCGGCCAGATAGTCCGAGCCGAGCGTCAGGTTGGCGGGCACGGCGAACAGGAAAAGCTGGGCGACGGCCAGCAGCGCGGCCCAGCCAAGGATCTGAAGCTCCAGAGCCACTTACAAATCCATCAGCAACCGGCGCGGATCCTCAAGGCTCTCCTTCACCCGCACCAGGAAGGTCACCGCCTCCTTGCCGTCCACGATGCGGTGGTCATAGCTGAGCGCCAGATACATCATCGGCCGGATCACCACCTGCCCGCCCAGCGCCACCGGCCGCTCCTGGATCTTGTGCATCCCCAGGATGCCCGACTGCGGCGGGTTCAGGATCGGGCTGGACATCAGCGAGCCATAGACGCCGCCGTTGGAGATGGTGAAGGTGCCGCCCTGCATCTCGTCCATGGTCAGCTTGCCGTCGCGGGCGCGCAGGCCGAAATCGCTGATCGCCTTCTCGATCTGCGCGAAGCTCATCTGATCGGCGTCGCGCACCACCGGCACCACCAGCCCGTTCGGCGTCCCGACCGCCACGCCCACATGGCAATAATTCTTGTAAACGATGTCCGTGCCGTCGATCTCGGCGTTGACCGCCGCCACTTCCTTCAAGGCATGGGTGCAGGCCTTCACGAAAAAGCCCATGAAGCCGAGCTTCACCTTGTGCTTTTTCTCGAACAGTTCCTTGTATTCGTTGCGCAGCGTCATCACGCCGGTCATGTCCACCTCGTTATAGGTGGTC
>CAZRFB010000364.1:0-2313 GCA_964599185.1 uncultured Rhodobacterales bacterium
GGGGCAGGTGGCGATGGCGATGAACTGGTTCGCCTTCTTCCCCGGCCTCAGCAAGGACGAGCAGGTCGGCGGCGACCGGATCGGCTTTTTCGCCAATCCCGGCCAGAACATCGAGGCCTCGACGCTGGGCGGGCAGGGCATCTCGGTGGTGTCCTACAGCCAGAAGCAGGACGCGGCGCTGCAATACATCAAGTGGTTCGCGCAGCCCGAGGTGCAGAAGAAGTGGTATGCGCTGGGCGGCTCGCCCGCGCATAACAGCGTGCTGAACGACCCCGGCTATCCGACCAGCTCACCCTTCGCCGGCGAGTTCCTCAAGGCGATGGGCGGCGTGCAGGACTTCTGGCAGGAGCCGGCCTACGCCGAGTTGCTGCTGGCGATGCAGAAGCGGCTGCACGACTACATCGTCGCCGACATCGGCACCGCGCAGGAGGCGCTCGACAAGCTGATCGCGGACTGGACCGAAACCTTCGAGGACGAAGGCAAACTGTAACGCCTCCCTCACCCCGACCCTCTCCCATAGGGAGAGGGGGCGAAATAGGCGCCGCCAGCGCGCCGTTTCCAGCCGGGGCGCCGTCCTCCGCCGCTTGCGCCCCCTCTCCCCGCCGGGGAGAGGGTCGGGGTGAGGGGTTTTGCCAACTGAGGAGCGCGCATGACCCTCTGTAACGCCTCTGATCGCCGGATGGACCGCGCGCAGTCGCCCGTCCGGGCGCCGTCCTCCGCCCCGTGCGCCCCCTCTCCCCGCCGGGGAGAGGGTCGGGGTGAGGGGTGTTCGCTGACCGTGGAGCGCGCATGACCGACAGCAACGCCCTCGACCGCGTCATCGACCGCGCCGCCGCCGCGACGCCGGGGCCTGCGGCGCTGCGCCTGCGGGGCCTCAGCGACCGGGCGATCGCGTGGCTGTTCGTCGGGCCTACCATCGCGCTCTTGCTGGCGATCAACATCTTTCCGCTGATCTGGACCGTCTGGCTCAGCTTCACCAACTTCCGCGCCAACCGGCTGAACCAGACGGTGCAGTGGGTCGGGACGCGCAACTACGAGCGCATCCTCAGCGACCCCGACATCTGGCACAACATGCAGGTGACGGCGCATTTCCTGTTCTGGACCATCGCGCTGCAGGTGCTGATCGGCTTTGCGCTGGCGTGGCTGATCCACCAGAAGTTTCGCGGCTCCGACTTCTGGACCACGATCATCGTGCTGCCGATGATGCTGAGCCCTGCGGTGGTCGGCAACTTCTGGACCTTTCTCTACCAGCCGCAGATCGGCCTGTTCAACTACGTCGTCGCTTTCCTCACCGGCGCCGACCCGTCCAGCTTCGCCATGATCGGCTCGGTCCAGCTCGCGCCCTGGGCGATCGTGATCGTGGACACCTGGATGTGGACGCCGTTCGTGATGCTGATCTGCCTCGCCGGGCTGCGCTCGATCCCCGACTACATCTATGAGGCGGCGGAGGTGGACCGCGCCTCGAAGTGGCGGCAGTTCTGGACGCTGACCGTGCCGATGGTGGCGCCGTTCCTGATGCTGGCGGTGCTGTTTCGCGGCATCGAGAACTTCAAGATGTTCGATCTGGTGGTCGAGCTCACCTCCGGCGGCCCCGGCTCGACCACCGAACTCGCCTCGATCAACCTCAAGCGCGAGGCGTTCGAGAAGTGGCGCACCGGCTATGGCTCGGCCTTCGCAATCATCCTGTTCGTGACGGTGTTCGGGCTGGCCAACATCTACGTCAAGGCGCTGAACCGGGTGAAGGGACGATGAGCGCGTTCTCGGTCAATGCGCCCTCCGTGCGGCGGCGCTGGGTGGCGGGCGCGCTGGTCACGCTCTATGCGCTGATCACGATGGCGCCGCTGGTCTGGATTTTCATGACCGGGTTCAAGTCGCCTTCCGACAGCATCTCCTATCCGCCAAAGATATTATTCGAGCCGACGCTGGAGGGTTACGTCAACCTGTTCACCACCCGCTCGCGCCAGACCCCGGAATACATGCAGAGCATGGGCGAACCGCAGAACTGGTACGAACAGATCGTGCGCGACCGCAACATGGTGATCGCCGGGCCGTCGAAATTCGGCGAGCGGTTCATGAACTCGGTGATCATCGGCTTCGGCTCGACGTTTCTCAGCGTGTTTCTCGGCACGCTCGCGGCCTATGCGTTCAGCCGGTTCAGGATACCGCTGAAGGACGATCTGTTGTTCTTCATCCTCTCGACAAGGATGATGCCGCCGATCGCGGTGGCGATCCCGATCTTTCTCATGTATCGCGCGCTGGGCCTCAGCGACACGCATCTCGGCATGATCCTGCTCTACACCGGCGTCAACATCA
>CAZRFB010000365.1:0-2557 GCA_964599185.1 uncultured Rhodobacterales bacterium
CGCCGTGACGTCTGCAAGGCGTTTCAGGGCGCAAAGGGCGCGACAAAGGAACAAGTTGATGGAAAAGATCGTCAAGACCGACGCCGAATGGCGCGCGCAGCTCTCCGACGAGGCCTATCGCGTGGCGCGCAAGCACGGCACCGAACGGCCGTTCACCCACGACAGCTTTCCCAAGGGCCCGGCCGTCTATCGCTGCGCCTGCTGCGACGCGGCGCTGTTCGCCTCTGAGCACAAGTTCGACAGCGGCACCGGCTGGCCCAGCTTCTTCCAGCCCATCGACGCGGAAGCCGTGGCGGAGAAAGACGACCGGAGCTGGCTGATGCGGCGCACCGAGGTGCTCTGCGCCCGCTGCGACGCCCACCTCGGCCATGTGTTCCCCGACGGCCCGGCCCCCACCGGCCTGCGCTATTGCATGAACGGCGTCGCGCTGCGCCACGATCCGGTCGCGTGACCATGCCCAAAGCCGACCTTGCGCATGTCGAGACCTGGGTGTTCGACATGGACAACACGCTCTATCCGCCAGAATTGCGGCTGTTCGACCAGGTCAGCGCGAAGATCACCGCCTTCGTGATGCGCGAACTGGCGCTTGAGCGGACCGAGGCCGACGCGCTGCGGTCGCGCTATTTCCGCGACTACGGCACCACGCTGGCGGGGCTGATGGCCGCGCACGGGCTGGACCCCGACCCCTATCTGGCGGAGGTCCACGCCATCGACCTGTCAGGCGTGGCGCCGGATACACGGCTGGCCGACGCCATCGCCGCGCTGCCGGGGCGCAAGGTGATCTACACCAACGGCTCGCGCGCGCACGGGCTGAACATCGCGCAGGCGCTGGGTCTGGCGTCGTGCTTCGCCGCGTTCTACGGCGTCGAGGACGCGGGCTATGTGGTCAAGCCGCACCGCCCGGCGTTCGAGGCGGTGTTCGCCCGCGACGGGCTGGACCCGCGCC
Organism: uncultured Rhodobacterales bacterium; assembly: GCA_964599185.1. Taxonomy (GTDB): domain Bacteria; phylum Pseudomonadota; class Alphaproteobacteria; order Rhodobacterales; family Rhodobacteraceae; genus Rubrimonas. The sequence goes on from CAZRFB010000365.1 coordinate 947, forward strand.
GCGCCGCGATGGTCGAGGACGACCAGCGCAACCTGCGCGTGCCGGTGGAGATGGGGATGCGCGCGATCTGGCGGCCGGTGTCGGCGGATGAGGCGCGCGCGCCGCATGTCCACCATGTCGCGCCGGATCTGGCGGATTTCCTGATCCGCGCGGCGTGACGGGGCGGGGGCGCCGCGCTATCCTTGGGTGTATGGAAAACACCGACATCCTTGTTATCGGCGCCGGGCTGGCTGGCCTCGCCGCCGCCGCGCGCCTCGCCGTGGACGGCCATAGCGTGACGCTGGCCGACCGCGCCGCCCCGCCGCCCACCGATGCGGGCGAGGCGGGCGCAGACCTGCGCACCACCGCGCTGCTGCAACCGGCCATCGAGACGCTGCGCCGCGCGGGCGCGTGGGAGGCGATGGACGCGGGCGCCGAGGCGCTGTGGACCATGCGCATCCTGGACGCGGGCGGGCGCGAGAACCGCGCGCGCGAGAAGGCGGATTTCGAGTCCGCCGAGATGGGCGACCGCCCGTTCGGCTGGAACGTGACCAACACCGGCGCAAGGCGGGCGCTGATGGAGCGGCTGGCGGCGCTCGGCGTGCCGATCCGCGCCCCTGCGGGGCTTGAGGCGCTGACGCTGCGCGACGACGCCGCCTTCGCCCGGCTGGCGGACGGGTCGAGCCTGCGCGCAAAGCTGGTGATCGGCGCCGACGGGCGCGACAGCGGCGTGCGCGCCATGGCGGGCGTCGGCGTGCGGCGCTGGGACTATGGCCAGCACGCGCTGGTGTTCGCCGTCAGCCACCCGCGCCCGCACGGCGGCGTCTCGACCGAAATCCACCGCTCCGGCGGGCCGTTCACGCTGGTGCCGATGCCGGACCGCGACGGGCGGCACATGTCCTCGGTGGTCTGGATGCTGCGCAGCGCGGAGGCGGCTGCGCTGACGGCGGCGGACGATGCGGCCTTCGCCGAGGCGCTGAACGAACGCGCGCTCGATACGCTGGGGCGGCTGACGGTCGAAGGCCGCAAAGCGGCGTGGCCGATCATCGGCCAGCTCGCCCACGCGATGGTCGCGCGGCGCGTGGCGCTGATGGCCGAGGCCGTGCACGTGATCCCGCCGATCGGCGCGCAGGGGCTGAACATGTCGCTGGCCGATCTGGAGGATCTGGCGCAGCGTCTGGCCACGGCGCGCGCGGCGGGGGCCGACATCGGCTCCGCCGCGCTGCTGGGCGGCTATCAACGCCGCCGATACCCGGAAACGCTGGCGCGCGTGGCGGGGGTGGACGCGCTGAACCGCGCCGCCCGCGCCGACATGCAGCCTTTGCGCGACCTGCGCCGAGTCGGGCTGGCGGCGGTGGCGCGGCTGCCGTTCGCGCGGCGCATGGCGATGAAGATCGGCATGGGCGCGGGCTGAGCCAGCCCCCTGACGGCGCCCCCTTGACGGCGAATCGCTCCGGGCGGAGTGTGCGCGCGCAATCAGAGGGGGGAAGAGACGCTCAAATGGCGATGTTCACGCATGTGACGGTCGGCACGAACGACATGGCGAAGGCGCGCGCGTTCTATGACGCGACGCTCGGCGCGCTGGGCTACGCCCGCGTCACCGACTTCGGCGACAACGGCTCGGTCTGGGGG
>CAZRFB010000366.1:0-12786 GCA_964599185.1 uncultured Rhodobacterales bacterium
CGGCGCTGACCGGCGCGCGGGTCGAGAACGCCGGGCGCGGCGGGGAGCGGGCGGCGGGGGCGCTGACGCGGCTGCGCGCGCTGCTGGCGGCGGGGCGCTATGATCTGGTGATCTGGCAACTGGGCATGAACGACGCGCGCGATCCGGCCGTGACGCCGCAGGCCTTCGCCGCGACGCTGGACGAGGGCGTGGCGGCGATCCGCGCGGCGGGCGCGGCGGCGCTGCTGGTGGATCAGCAGGCTTACCCTGACCCGCCCGACCCCGCGCGCCACGCCCGCTTTGTCGCGCTGGTGGCCGAGGGCGCGGCGCGCAACGCCGTCGCGCTGCTTCCGCGCCATGCGGCGATGGCGGCGTGGGACGCGCGGACGCTGGCCGCGATGCTGGCGGGTGACCGGTTCCACATGAACGCGCGCGGCTACGCCTGCCTTGCGGCGCTGATCGCCGCCGCGCTGGGCCGGTGAGCGCGCAAGGGCTGAGTCCGGGGCGGCGCCCTAGGCCCCCTTGCGCGTCCCCTCTCCCCGAAGGCGGGGGAGAGGGGACGCGGCTTTGTCCGCGCGCCCCGTGCGCGCCCCGTGCGCGCCCCGTGCGCGCGCCAGCGCGGCGCTTGCGTCGCGCGCGCATCGGCGCCATGGCTCCGGCCATGCGGGAGGAGAGGTTGATGGGTTCCAAGGCTGCGCCCGAAGCGGTGGTGTTCGATATCGGCGAAGTGCTGCTGCACTGGAGCCCGGAGCGCGTCTATGCCCGGCTGATCCCCGATGCGGAACAGCGCGCGCGGTTTTTCCGCGACATATGCCCGCCCGAGTGGAACGCCGCCTTCGACCGGGGCGCGCCGATGCCGCAGGGCGTGGCCGACCACGCCGCGCGCCACCCCGCCCACGCCGATCTGATTCTGGCGTGGTGGGCGGACTGGCCGCAGATGATCGGCCCGGCGATCGAGGGCAGCGTGGCGTGTCTCAAGGCGCTGAAGGCGCGCGGCGTGCCGGTCTATGGCCTGACCAACTTCGCCGCCGAGACCTTCGAGATCGCGCGCGCGCGCTATCCGTTTCTCGACGATTTCGACGTCTGCGTGGTCTCGGCGCATGTGAAGCGCAACAAGCCCGAGCCGGAGATCTACGCCGAGCTTGAGGCGCGCACCGGCGCCGCGCCGCGCACGCTGTTCTTCGCCGACGACCGGCCGGAGAACGTCGCGGCGGCTGAGGCGCGCGGCTGGCATGGCCATGTCTTCGAACACGCCGAGGGGCTGCAGGCGGCGCTGATCGGGCACGGATTGCTGAACAGGGAGGATCTGGCATGACCGCGACGCGCGGCGTGATGTGGGGCGTGCTGGCGATGGCGGTTCTGGTGACCGCCTCCAATATTCTGGTGCAATACCCGGTCGGCGATTTCCTGACCTGGGGCGCGTTCACCTATCCGTTCGCGTTCCTCGCCACCGACCTCACCAACCGCCGCTTCGGGCCAAAGGCGGCGCGGCGCGTGGTCTATGTCGGCTTCGCGCTGGCGGTGGCGCTGTCGGTGGCGCTGGCCAGCCCGCGCATCGCCATGGCGTCGGGCGCGGCGTTCCTGTCGGCGCAGATGCTCGACGTGGCGGTGTTCGACCGGCTGCGGGCGGGCGCGTGGTGGCGGGCGCCGCTGGTCTCCTCCACGCTCGGCTCGATGCTCGACACCGCGCTGTTCTTCACGCTGGCGTTCTCGGCCTGGGCCGCGTTTCTGGGGCCGAACGAGGACTGGGCGCTGACGGCGGCGCCGCTGCTGGGCGTGGGGCCTGCGGCGCCGTTCTGGATGAGCCTGGCGCTGGGCGACTTCGCGGTGAAGATGGCGATCGCGCTGGCGGCGCTGGGGCCGTATCGCGCGGCGGTGGGGATGTTCGCGCAAAAAGCCTGAGCGGGCGCGCAGGTTTGGCTTGATCGCCCGCAGCATCTGCGCCATGATTCTCGCATCGGTTCAACAACGGAAAGGAGGTGGTCCAATGTCAGTGACTTCGCAGCGTCCGGCTTGGAATGCGCGTGGTGAGACCGGTTGGGAGCAGCCTTCTTTCCATCTCTGATCGCGCGTCGGCCCGGTCGAGCCAGACCGGACGTTTCGTGAAATCACGGGAAGGGCCGCCGCAGGGCGGCCCTTTTCCGTTGCTGCGCCCCCTTTGCGCTGCGCCCCCTTTGCCCTGCGCCCCCTTTGCACTGCGCGCAGGCCCCGGTAGAACGGTCGCCATGACCGATATTCTCAAACGCATCGAGACCTACAAGCGCGCCGAGATCGCCAGCGCGAAGGCCGCCCGCCCCTTGGCGCGGATCGAGGCGGAGGCGCGCGCGGCGCAGCCGGTGCGCCCGTTCGCCGCCGCCTTGCGCGCGGCGCAGGCGCAGGGCTACGGCCTGATCGCCGAGATCAAGAAGGCCAGCCCCTCCAAGGGGCTGATCCGCGCCGACTTCGACCCCGCAGCGCTCGCGCGCGCCTATGCGCAGGGCGGCGCGACGTGTCTCAGCGTGCTGACCGACGGCCCCAGCTTTCAGGGCGCGCCGGAATATCTGGTCTGGGCGCGCGCCGCCTGCGCCCTGCCTGCGCTGCGCAAGGACTTTCTGTTCGACCCCTATCAGGTGGCCGAGGCGCGCGCCTGGGGGGCGGACTGCATCCTGATCATCCTCGCCGCCGTGGACGACGCGCAGGCCGCTGAGCTGGCCGACGCCGCGCGCCATTGGGGTATGGACGCGCTGTGGGAGACGCATGACGCGGCCGAGATGGCGCGCGCCGCCCGCCTTGGCGCCAGCCTGATCGGCGTCAACAACCGCAACCTGCGCACCTTCGCCACCGACCTCGCCGTGACCGAGCGCCTCGCGCCGCTGGCGCCGGAGGCCGCGCTGCTGGTGGCGGAGTCGGGCCTCGCCGCGCCCGCCGACCTCGCCCGCATGGCGCACGTCGGCGCGCGCAGCTTTCTCATCGGCGAGAGCCTGATGCGGCAGGCCGATGTGGCGGCGGCGACGCGGGCGCTGCTGGCGCAACCGGTGGACGCGGGCTGATGTTTGACAGCACCAAAAGAACGTTGCGCGACCTGCTGCGCGACGCGCATGAGGGCAAGCTGCAACTACCTGATTTTCAAAGATCCTACGTCTGGGGCGACGCCGATCTGCGCAGCCTTCTCGCCTCGGTCGGCGCGGGCTATCCGGTTGGCGCGCTGCTGACGCTGACCACCGGCGGCGCCGTGCGGTTCAAGCCGCGCCGCCTTGAGGGCGCGCCGGATCAGGGGCGCGCGCCCGACGAGCTGTTGCTCGACGGCCAGCAGCGCATCACCTCGCTCTATCAGGCGACCTATGCGCCGGGGCCGGTCAGGACGCTGAATCAGCAAAAAAAACCTATCGAACGCTACTATTACCTCGACATGCGCAACGCGGTGGCGGCGCCGGAGGCGCTTGAGGACGCCATAATCGCCCTGCCGCCCGACCGGGTATTGCGATCCAACTTCAACCGCGACGTTGTGCTCGATCTCTCCACGTCCGCGCTTGAATACGCCAGCCATATGTTTCCACTCAACAAAACCTTCAACAATACCGACTGGAATTTTGACTGGCGCAATCATTGGCGTGACAGCCTTGCGGAGTTGATGCCGCTGGAGCGCGCGTTTTTTAAGGACGTGATCGGCAAGATTGCTGGTTACGAGCTACCGATCATCAGGCTTGATCGCGACAATTCAAGGCAGGCGATCTGCACCATCTTTGAGAAAGTGAACGTCGGCGGCAAGAAGCTGGACGCCTTCGAACTGGTGACGGCGATCTACGCCGCCGATGAATTCGACCTGCGCCGCGACTGGTTCGGCCCGCCCGGCCCTGACGCTGATGGCGTGGACCGCCACGCCCGTATGGTGGGCGCGCAAAACCCGCGCGACGTGCTGCGCCCGGTGTCGAGCGTCGATTTCCTCAAGGCTTGTTCCTTGCTGCACACCAGCGCCGAGCGGACGGCGCGCGCGGCGCAAGGGGCCGCTGACGGCGACTTGCCGCAGATCGCCTGCACCAGTGACGCGATCCTCGCCCTGCCGCTGCCCGCATACAAAGCCTACAGCGGCCCTGTGGAGTTGGGCTTTGTCGAGACGGCCAGGTTCCTGAACGCGCGCAAGATCATCTGGCGCGGCGACATTCCCTATCCGGCGCAGCTCACCGTGCTGGCGGCGGCGCACGCGCGGCTGGGGCAAAAGGCCGCGAGCGCTGCGGCGCAGGACAAGCTCGACCGTTGGTTCTGGTCGGTGGCGCTGGGTGAGCTTTATGGGTCCGCCACCGACTCGCGGCTGGCGCGCGACCTGCCGGAACTGCTGGCGTGGATCGCTCAGGATGGTCCGCCGCCGCGATCAGTCGATGAGGCGGTGTTCCGCGCCGACCGGCTGCGCACCATGCGGGCGCGCAACTCCGCCGCCTACAAGGCGCTGCACGCGCTGATGATGCGGTGTGGCTGTCGCGACTTCATCACCGGGCGCGAGACCAACCTGATGACCTTTTTTGACGACCGGATCGACATTCATCATATATTTCCGCAGGCTTGGGCAAAGCAGCGCGGCATCGCGCCGGGACGTTTCAACAGCATTGTCAACAAGACGCCGCTGTCCGCCGCCACCAACAAGATCATCGGCGGCGCGGCGCCCTCGGAGTATCTGCGCCGCATCGAGGAGCGACAGGGTCTGGGCCGCGACCAGCTTGACGCCCTGCTGCGCAGCCATCTGATCGAGCCGGATCTGCTGCGCGCCGATGATTTCGATGCATTCTTCAACGCGCGGCTTGCGGCGCTGGGCGGCGTGGTGGCGGAAGCGATGCGCAAGCCGGTTGTGCCCTTGGAGGAGGGCCTCGCCGCCGGTGACGCCGATGACGACGCCGACGCCGATGAAGAGGACGCCGCATGACCCCGCTCACCCACTTCGACGCCAAGGGCGACGCGCATATGGTCGATGTCTCGGCCAAGGACGTGACCGCGCGCACCGCCGTCGCGCGCGGCGCGGTGCTGATGGCGCCAGAGACGCTGGCGCTGGTGCGCGAGGGGCGGGCGAGCAAGGGCGACGTGCTGGCGGTGGCGCGGCTGGCGGGGATCATGGCCGCCAAGCGCACCGCCGACCTGATCCCCTTGTGCCACCCGCTGGCGCTGACGCGGGTCGCGGTGGCGCTGAACACGACCGAGACGGGCGTCGAGATCGAGGCGACGGTCAGCGTCACCGGCAAGACCGGGGTCGAGATGGAGGCGCTGACGGCGGTCTCGGTCGCGGCGCTGACGGTCTATGACATGCTCAAGGCGGCGGACAAGGGGATGCGGCTGACCGACATCCGGCTGGCGTTCAAGGACGGCGGGCGCACGGGCCGCTTCGAGGCGCCGTGATGCTGAGCGTGGCCGAGGCGCTGGCGCGGGTGCTGGCGCTGATGCGGCCCGTGGGCGTGGAGCGCGTCGCGCTGGCCGAGGCGGGCGGCCGCGTGCTGGCCGAGCCGGTTGTCGCCACCCGCGACCAGCCGCCGTTCGCCGCCTCCGCCATGGACGGCTATGCGCTGCGCGCGGCGGATGCGACGCCGGGCGGCGTGCTGCGGGTGATCGGCGAAGCGCCTGCGGGGCGGGCGTGGGTGGGGCGCGTGGGCGGGGGCGAAGCGGTGCGCATCTTCACCGGCGCGCCGATGCCGCAGGGCGCCGACGCGGTGCTGATCCAGGAGGACGCCGACCGCGACGGCGACGCGCTGCGGGTGCGCGAAGCGCCTGCGGCGGGGGCGTGGGTGCGCCCGCGCGGGTTCGACTTCGCGGCCGGCGCGCAGATCGCCGCGCCGCGCCGCCTCAGCCCCGCCGACATCGCGCTGGCGGCGGCGATGAACGCCGCGTCGCTGACGGTGCGCCGCCGCCCGGTGGTGGCGCTGATCCCCACCGGCGACGAGCTGGTTGAGCCGGGCGAGACGCCCGGGCCGGATCAGATCGTCGCCTCAAGCGGTTACGGCTTGGCGGCGCTGCTGGCGCAGCACGGCGCGGCGCCGCGCCTGACGCCCATCGCGCGCGACAGCGTCGAGAGCCTGCGCGCGGCGCTCGACGCGGCGGCGGGCGCCGATCTGATCGTGACGCTGGGCGGCGCTTCGGTCGGCGACTACGACCTCGTGCGCCATGTGGCCGACGCGCTCGACTTCTACCGCGTCGCGATCCGGCCGGGAAAGCCGCTGATGGCGGGGCGCGTCGGGGCGGCGCCGCTGGTCGGTCTGCCGGGCAATCCGGTCTCGGCCATGGTCTGCGCCCATGTCTTCCTGCGCCCCGCGCTCGACGCGATGCTGGGGCTGCCCGCCGGGCCGCTGCCGCGCGCGCAGGCGCGGCTTGCTCAGGATATGGCGGCGGGGGGGCCGCGCGAACACTATATGCGCGCCGCGCTGGGGCCGGAGGGCGTGACGCCCTTCGCCGATCAGGACAGTTCGGCGCAATCGCTGATGGCGCAGGCCGACGCGCTGCTGATCCAGCCGCCCCACGCGCCGCCCGCGCAGGCGGGCGCCATGGTGGAGATCATCCGCCTGCGCGGAACGTCTTGACACAAAGAGCGAACGATTCTAGAACAGAGTCGTGATTAACCGTCAGCCGGAAAGGGTGTCCGCACATGCTGACCCGCAAGCAATATGAGCTTTTGCGCTTCATTCATGCGCGCACCCAGCGCGACGGCGTGTCGCCGTCGTTCGATGAGATGAAGGAGGCGCTGGATCTGCGCTCCAAGTCCGGCATCCATCGGCTGATCACGGCGCTGGAGGAGCGGGGGTTCATCCACCGCCTCGCGCACCGCGCCCGCGCCATCGAAGTGATCAAGCTGCCCGAGAACATGGAGCAGCCGCGCCGGGCCTTCACCCCGACCGTGGTGCAGGGCGGCGGCGGCGCGGCGCGGGCCGATGCGCGCGGCGCGACCAGCCCTGCGCCGCGGCCCGACAGCGCGTCGCGCAGCGTGCCGCTGGTCGGGCGGATCGCGGCGGGCGCGCCCATCGAGGCGTTGCAGAGCAGCGACCGCCGCCTCGGCGTGCCCGCCGACATGCTGTCGCCGGGCGCGGAGCATTTCGCGCTGGAGGTGCGCGGCGACTCGATGGTTGACGCCGGGATTTTCGACGGCGATCTGGTGGTGATCCGCCGTCAGGATGTCGCCGACAGCGGCGACATCGTGGTTGCGCTGATCGAGGATCACGAGGCGACGCTCAAGCGCCTGCGCCATCAGAAGGGCGGGCGGGTGGCGCTGGAGGCGGCGAATCCGGCCTATGAGACGCGGATCCTCGGCGCGGATCAGGTGCGGATACAGGGCCGTCTGGTGGGGTTGGTGCGCACCTACTGAGGCGCGCGCCGCAAGGTTTCAGATGCGTTGCGTGTGTGCATGGCGGGCAGGTTGCGTGAAGCCCGCGAACGTCTGGCGGCGCCGGGTTGTTTCGGGCGCCGGGCTGGAGCGTGCTGGGTTCACCTGCGCCGGATCTGTCGGACGTCGGATCTGTCGGGCGCCGGATCTGTCAGGCGCGGGCGGCGCCGCGCCGAACAGCGCCCTGTGGGTGATCACTCGCCCGCGCCCGAAACGGCGCCTGCCCCCCGCCACAGGCGCGCCGCGCGCCCGGCTGTCGCGTCCTCGACCACAAGTCTGTCTCCCTTGCCGCTGAGCGCCAGCGCGCCGCGCGCCGCAAGCCCCGCGCGGTCGAGCAGCAGGCAAGGGCCCGCTGCGGCGCCGGCCTGCGCCTGCGCGGCGACCCGGGGTGCGATCCGGGGCGCCAGCACCACCGTTTTCGGCGCGCACTGGCGGGTGAGCGCCAGCGCGCTGAGCCGCGCGCCGCGAAAGATGCGAACCTCCCAGCCGTCGCCGAACGGCGCGACGCGCCATGGCCCTTCCGCCGTGAAAGCCGGGCGGGCGGCGGCCTCGGCGACGGTCGCGGCGTCGCCGTCACGGCGCAGCCAGGTCTCGGCGGCGAAGCGGTCGGGGCGCGCGGGGTCGAGCGCGCGGCCCTGCGGCGTCATCACCCCCGCCGCCGCGCCGCCGGGCGCGATCAGGAGGTCGGGGCGCGGCGCGCCGCCCAGCCATAGCGCCGCCGCCAGCGCCAGCGCGGGCAGCCCCGCCAGCCGCAGACGCCCGCGCCACAAGCACAGCCACAAGCCCCCCAGCGTGATCAGCCAAAGCGCGAACTGCGGCGCGGCGGCGATCGGCCGCGCCGCGCCCTCCCAGCCCGCCACCGTTTCGGCAACCCGCAATATCCAGTCGATGCCGACGCCCGCGATGCGCAGCGGCCATGCCTCAAGCCCCAGCGGCGCCAGCGCCGCCGCCCCGGCGAGCGCAGGCGCCACCACCGCGCCCATCACCGGCACGGCGGTGAGATTGGCGATCAGGCCGAAGCTGGTCAGCCGGTTGAAATGGAACGCGGCGAAGGGCGCCGTCGCCAGCCCGGCGATGGCGCTGGTCAGCAGCAGGCCCAGCCCATAGCGCGCCGCCCGACCCCAAAAGCCGGGGCGCGGCGCCAGCCAGCCTGCCTCGCGCGCGGCCTCATAGGCCGCGACCAGCGCGACGGTCGCGGCGAACGACATCTGAAAGCCGACCTGCGTCAGGCTCTCCGGCGCCAGCGTCAGCACCACCAGCGCCGCCAGCGCCAGCGCGCGCAGCGTGACGGCGGGGCGGTTGACGATGACGGCGAGAAACGCAACCGCCGCCATCACGAAGGCGCGCTGCGTCGCCACGGCGGCGCCCGACAGCGCCAGATAGGCCAGCCCCGCCGCCAGCGCCGCTGCGGCGGCGATGGGTTTGACCGGCCAGCGCACCCCCACGCCCGGCGTCAGCGCCAGCCCCAGGCGCGCGAAGCCGAACGCCAGCCCGCAGACGATGGCCATGTGCAACCCCGAAATCGCCAGCAGGTGCGCCAGATTGCTGTCACGCAAGTCTTGCAGCGCCGTCACCGGCAGCGCGGCGCGGTCTCCGGTCACGATGGCCGCGGCAAAGGCGCCCGCCTGCCCGCCTATGCCCGCGCGCAAGGCTTCGCTCAGCCGCAGCCGGGCGCGGTCGAGCGCGACGCGCGCGGCGGCGAAGCCGGTGAGCGGTTCATCCGCCAGCCGCGCCACCCGCCCGCGCGCCACGCCGACGCCGCCCAGACGCTCGAACCACGCGGCGCGGGCGAAGTCGAAGCCGTCAGGCTCCACCGGCCCGCCGGGCGGCCCCAGCCGCGCCATCACCGACACAAGGTCGCCGGGGCCAATGCCCTCGGCGTGGCGCGCGGCCGTCAGCGTGATCCTCACTCGCGCCGGGGTTTGCGCCGCCGCCAGCCCCCAGATACGCGGCGCCTCCAGCAGCAGGCGCGGCCGCCCGGCGGCGGATTGCGACAGCGCGCGCACGCGGCCCTCGACCAGCGCCTCGACCTGTTCCGCAAGGACCGGCGCCGCGACCAGCCGCGCGCGAACCGCCGCGGCGCCGAACCCCGCCGTCAGGCACAAGAGCGCCGCCGCCAGCGCCACGCCGCGCCCCAGCCTGCGCGCCGCCAGCACCCCGGCCAGCGCCAGCGCCGCCGCCGTCAGCGCCAGCGTCGCCGACGGCTCGGACGGCCACAGGAAATAGGCTTGCGCGCCGAGGCCGAAGCCGACCGGAATCCACAGCGCCAGCCGCCGCGCCTGAAGCGTGCGCTGCGCCTCAAGCCAGTCGCCCACGCTGCTTGTCCTCTCTCCCCGCGTCGGCCATAACCGCGCCAAGCCCCAGCACACAGTCCGCCCCGAACCCTGGAGACGACCGCCACCATGACCGACGCCGCCCCCGTCGTCACCCGCTTCGCGCCGTCGCCGACCGGCTATCTGCACATCGGCGGCGCGCGCACCGCGCTGTTCAATTGGCTCTATGCGCGCGGTCGCGGCGGCAAGTTCCTGCTGCGCATCGAGGACACCGACCGCGCCCGCTCGACGCCCGAGGCGACGGCGGCGATCTTCGAGGGCCTGCGCTGGCTGGGGCTGGACTGGGACGGCGAGCCGCTCAGCCAGTTCTCGCGGCTGGCGCGGCACGGCGAGGTCGCCGAGGAGATGGTGGCGCGCGGCGGCGCCTATCGCTGCTATGCGACGAAGGAGGAGGTGGACGCGGCGCGCGAAAAGGCCGTCGCCGAAAAGCGCCCGCACGGTTTTGTCAGCCCGTGGCGCGACGCCGACCCCGCGAGCGCGCCGGATGCGCCCTTCGTGATCCGCCTGAAGGCGCCGCGCGACGGCGAGACCGTGGTGGACGACGCGGTGCAGGGAACCGTGCGCTGGGGCAACGACCAGCTTGACGATCTGGTGCTGCTGCGCTCCGACGGCGTGCCGACCTACATGCTGGCGGTGGTGGTGGACGATCACGACATGGGCGTGACGCATGTGATCCGCGGCGACGACCACCTGACCAACGCCGCACGCCAGAGCCTGATCTACCGCGCGATGGGCTGGAAGGTTCCGGTATTCGCGCATATCCCGCTGATCCACGGGCCCGACGGCGCCAAGCTCAGCAAGCGTCACGGCGCGCTGGGCGTGGAGGCCTATCGCGACATGGGCTATCTGCCGGCGGCGATGCGCAACTATCTGGCGCGGCTGGGCTGGGGCCACGGCGACGACGAGTATTTCGACGACGCGCAGGCGCAGGCATGGTTCGATCTGCCCGCCATCGGCAAGGCGCCCGCCCGGCTGGATTTCGCCAAGCTCGCCGATCTGAACGGCCGCTGGATGCGCGACAGCGACGACGCCGCGCTGGTGGCGGAAATTGAACGCCTGTTTGCGGCGCAGCATCGCGACCCGTTGTCGCTACCGCAGCGCACAAAGCTTGCGCAGGCGATGCCGGGCTTGAAGCAGCGCGCCAAGACGCTGGTGGAACTTATTGATTCTGCATATTATATTTTGGGCGACTCGCCGATCACGCCCGATGACAAGGCGGTGAAGCTGCTGACGCCGGAGGCGTGTGCGCTGCTCGGCAAATTGACCCCCCGGTTGCAGGGTGTTAGCGATTGGACTTCTGAAGCCTTGGAGAGCGCGGTGCGCGCCTTCGCCGAGGAGGCGGGGGTGAAGCTCGGGTCGGTGGCGCAGCCGCTGCGCGCGGCGGTGACCGGACGCGCAACTTCTCCGGGTGTGTTTGACGTCCTCGTGACGCTCGGTCGCGATGAAAGCCTCGCGCGCATTGCGGCGCAGGCGCGCTGATTTCGCCGAACCCGCGCGCAAGCACGCGCGCGGCCGATAAACAGGTCGCGCATCGCGCGCGGCCCTTGGATCAGGGGGTGCGCATGGCTGACGGCGCTCACAAGAACACCGCTACCTTCACCTATGGCGACAAGTCGGTCGAGATGCCGGTGATCTCCGGCTCGGTCGGGCCGGACGTGGTGGACATCCGCAAGCTCTATGGCGCGACGGGGATGTTCACCTTCGATCCCGGCTTCACCTCGACCGCCGCCTGCCGCAGCGCGATCACCTTCATCGACGGCGACAAGGGAGAACTGCTGTATCGCGGCTATCCCATCGACCAGATCGCGGAGAAAAGCCACTATGTCGAGGTGTGCTTTCTGCTGCTCTACGGGCGCCTGCCGACGGCGGCGGAGCTTGAGGATTTCGAGGGCCGCGTCACCAAGCACACCATGCTGCACGAACAGATGCAGTATTTTTACCGAGGGTTCCGCCGCGACGCGCACCCTATGGCGATCGTCTGCGGCGTGGTCGGCGCCATGTCGGCATTTTATCACGACAGCACCGACATCTCCGACGCATGGCAGCGCGAGGTCGCCTCGATCCGCATGATCGCCAAACTGCCGACGATCTGCGCCTGGGCCTACAAGTATTCCATCGGCCAGCCCTTCGTCTATCCGCGCAACGATCTCGATTACGCCAGCAACTTCCTGCACATGTGCTTTGCGACTCCGTGCGAGGAGTATGTCGTCGATCCGATCCTGAGCCGCGCGATGGACCGCATCTTCACCCTGCACGCCGACCATGAGCAGAACGCCTCGACCTCGACGGTGCGGCTGGCGGGGTCGTCCGGCGCCAATCCGTTCGCCTGCATCGCGGCGGGCGTGGCGTGCCTGTGGGGCCCGGCGCATGGCGGCGCCAACGAGGCGGCGCTGGCGATGCTGCGCGAGATCGGCACGGTGGACCGCATCCCGGAGTATATCGCCCGCGCCAAGGACAAGGACGATCCGTTCCGCCTGATGGGCTTTGGCCACCGCGTCTACAAGAACTTCGACCCGCGCGCCAAGGTGATGAAACAGAGCGCGGACGAAGTGCTCGGTCTGCTGGGCGTGGAGAACAACCCCACGCTTCAGGTCGCCAAGGAGCTGGAGAAGATCGCGCTCGAAGACCCGTATTTCGTCGAGCGCAAGCTGTATCCCAACGTCGATTTCTACTCCGGGATCATCCTCGACGCGATCGGTTTTCCGACCTCGATGTTCACGGCGATCTTTGCGCTGTCGCGCACGGTGGGCTGGATCGCGCAGTGGAAGGAGATGATCGAGGACCCCGACAACAAGATCGGGCGCCCGCGTCAGCTCTACACCGGCGCCGCCGCGCGCGACTATGTCGAGGTGGAGAGCCGCTGAGCGCCGCCGCCGCCCCCCGCCCGTCTGGGGCGGGCGGCTACTGCGGCAGGGTGAGGCGGAAGCGCGTCCCCTGCGTGGTGGATGACACCAGCGCCAGCCGGCCGCCCTGCGCCGCCGCCAGTTCATGCGCGATGGCCAACCCAAGGCCGGAGCCCGCCTTGCTGGCGCCGCCGCGAAACGCCTGAAACAGGTTCTCCTGCGCCTTGGCGGGCAGGCCGGGGCCGTCGTCCACCACGTCGATCTCGACGCCTTCGGCGGTGGCGCGCGCCTCCATCGCCAC
>CAZRFB010000367.1:0-2561 GCA_964599185.1 uncultured Rhodobacterales bacterium
GATCTCGGCGAGACGGCTCTTTGAGAGCTGCGCCTCGGCGATGAGCTTCTCGGCGTGGGCGGCGATCCGCTGCGGCGCGTTGACGAGGTTGCCCGCGACCATCTCCGATCCCTGCAGCAGCATGCAGAACGCCTCGCGCTCCTCCTGCATGCCGTCGGCGCCGGGGGTGCGGACGTGCTCGCCGTGCAGGATGCGCAGCAGCATGATGTCGGTCTGCAGGCCCGCGTCGCGCAGGCCATGGGCTGCCAGCGTGTTGAGGTTGGTCAGGTAGGTGTGGATCGTGCTGCTGCGGTTGGAGGCCTTCAGCGCGGACGACGTGGCGGTGCGTGCGATCTGCCAGGCCACGGCCCGTTCAAGGACAGTGCGGTTCAGCACCTCGCGCACGTCTGTCAGCCCGGCGAGATCGTCGCCTGCGGCCGCGAGCGCGCCGAGCAGCCAGCGGATCGCACAGGCGTAGCCATTGCGCGCCGTCGCGGTGTTGCCGATGGCCCGGCTGCGCGCGGCGTTGAAGTCGGCGATCACCGCGTCGCGATCCTCGCCCGCGTCGATACGGGCGCGGGCGTCGGCGGCCTGGGTCTTGGGCGTGGCCAGCGTCGCGCGGATCAGCGCCTCAAGCGAGGCCTGAAACGGCCCCGACAGGGCCTTGAGCCGGACCGGCGGGCGGCGGTCGACCGGCGCCGGGGCGTCGAGCGGATGCTCCGGTAGCAGCGCCGAAATCGGCGCATGGGCGTCGCGCCCGGCGATCAGGCGGTTCATGAGCGCGACCGCGCGGCGCAGCGCCTCGCGCTGGGTCGGCGCGGCGACGGTCGCGATGCGCGCGATGTCGGCGCTGACGAGGTCGTGCGGCTGACAGTCGGCGCGGGACCGCAGGATGTAGAGCCGGCGCGACAGCTCGGGCCGGAACACCGCGTCGAGAGCAGCGCCTTCGCGCTCGACAACGTAATCCACCAGCCTGTTCCACGCGGCGCGGTGATCCTCGCCCACGGCGACGGCGCCATTGCGGGCGTGGAAGCGTTCGAGCAGCGCGCGCACGCGCGCATTGCCGCGACGGCGCGCCGCCTTCAGGTCGCCCGACTTCGAGACAGCACCGTAGCCAGACGGCGCGATCACCGCCTCGAAATGCGCCATGTCAGCCGGGATAGCGGCGAGGTCGTCGTCGTGCAGACCGAGCCGCGCCGCAACCTTCTGCACTTCGTAGATTGCGTCGCGAGACTGGTGCGTCTCCCGCGCCCACGCCAGCACCTGGTTCATCATCTCCATGGTTTTTGTTCGTCCTTCATTCTGCTTCCTGTGGGCCGTTGCGCCAGCGCGCCGCCGTCGACAGGGTCGGCGACGCGCTGGCGCAACGCGGCGTCAAGGGGCAAGATCCAGGCCTGTTCGGCGCGGTCCGGTCTGTCGGGATTTCGCACAGGCTGACGGGCGAAACCGGGGTTTCGCACCACGGCCCCATCGCGTAATGCCGATTTAGTCGATGGGGCGGTTGTGCGACGGACGGCGATCCCCCGCCGCTGGCGGCAAAACAACGATGACACTTGTGCGAAAACTGTCGCGACCATGATCAAGTCCCCGAAGTCAGCGTCAGGCCGATATCGAGCCCGTAGCGCCCGCGCAGCCAGTCGCGCGCGTCGGCGCGGTTGATGCGCACGTTGGCCCCGACGTTGCGCGTCGGCATGCCGGCGCCGATCCAGCGCTCGACGGTGCGCTCGCTGGTGCGGGTGAGCGCGGCGAGGTCGGCCTTCGTCAGCAGCGGCGTAGCGTAGCGCGCGGCGTTGGCGGCGGTGGGGATCGGCCCTTGCTCGCGGGCCCAGACGTCGCACCATCGCAGGCGATACCGGCGCGCGACCCGAGCGGCGCCGAGCGCGTCGGCGCGGACCATGGCGCGGACGGTCTGCGGCTGAAGACGCCAGTGCGCCGCGACGTCCTCGATCGTAAGCAGATGCATGTCGGCCTCCATCAATTCGATGCATCTGATATGAGAACTTTTTGAAATACCAAAAACAGACGCGGTAAGTGTCGCCCGTATTTTTATATCTATAATAGAGCCATGACACCGTTCGCCGCGACACTGGCGACAAACAAAACCCAAAAAATATTTTGTCGCGCAAAAAAGAACCAAACCTCCCTTCGGTCAGGCGCAGGGAGTGTGGGATCGTGGACGATTTTGTTGCACCGTTTTGGAACACCGAGGTCGATGGCGGCGTCGATAGCGATCTCGGGGGCGGCGCCGGGGGTGGCGCCGATGCGGCCGCCGACGCCGATGTCGTTCGCCTGCCGCTCGATCCGCCGCCGGCCTTCGACGCCGATCCTGCCGCCGATCCTGCCGCGCCGCTGCGGCGATGGCTTGACGCCGACGCTGCGCGCAACGCTTTGGGCGCGGCGCTGACGGCGTTCATCGACGACGCGATCCTCGCTCTGGAGAGCGGCGCGCAGCCGCCGGCCCTCGCCTGCCGGGTGACCGCAGGGACGGGCAAGACCACGCGGACGCTGCGCGCCATCGCCGACCGCGCGCCCGAACTGCTGGCGCATGGCTCGGTGCTGGTGTTCACGCCCGGCCATGTCCA
>CAZRFB010000368.1:0-1836 GCA_964599185.1 uncultured Rhodobacterales bacterium
GCTGGCGTTCAGCGCGCAGGATCTGATCCTTGAGCCGTTCGCGGGCCATGTGTTCGGCATGACCGTGGGCGAAAGCACGACGCTGGCGGCCAAGCAGCAATCGGGCATCTTCTTCGGCATGGTGCTGGTGGCGCTGCTGGCCAGCGGCGTGCGCGGGCGGTTCGGCTCGCTCAAGCTGTGGCTGGTGAGCGGCTGCCTCGGCTCGGGCGCGGCGCTGGCGGCGCTGAGCGTCGGCGCCTTCACGCCGGGCTGGCCGCTGGCGGCCAACGTCTTTGCGCTGGGCTTTCTCAACGGCATGTTCGCCGTGGCCGCCATCGGCTCGATGATGGCGCTGGCCGGGGCCTCGGGGCCGGGGCGCGAGGGCGCGCGCATGGGGCTGTGGGGCGCGGCGCAGGCGATCGCCTTCGGCCTTGGCGGCTTTCTGGGCGCCTCGCTGGTTGATCTGTCGCGTGCGCTGCTCGGCGAACCCGCCACCGCCTACGCCACCGTGTTCGCGCTGGAGGCGGGGCTGTTCGTGCTCGCCGCCTGGCTTGGCCTGACGCTTGCCGCCGCGCCCGCGCGCGCGGCGCCCACCCTGCGCGCCGCGCTGGTTCCCGGAGAATGAAGCGATGCAGCTAGAGACCTTCGACTGCGTGATTGTCGGCGGCGGCCCGGCGGGGGCCACGGCGGCGCATGATCTGGCGCGGGCCGGGCGGCGGGTGCTGCTGCTCGACCGCGCCGGGCGGATCAAGCCCTGCGGCGGCGCCATCCCGCCCAAGGCGATCACCGATTTCGACATCCCCGACAGCATGCTGGTCGCCAAGGTCAACAAGGCGCGGATGATCTCGCCGAAGGGGCGCAAGGTCACGATCCCTATCGAAGGCGGCTTTGTGGGGATGGTGGACCGCGCCCATTTCGACGAATGGCTGCGCGACCGCGCGGCGCAGGGTGGCGCGATCCGGCGCACCGGCGCCTATGAGCGCATCGAGCGCGACGCGGCCAGCGACACGGGCGGCGGCGCCATCGTGGTCTATCGCCCGAAGGGCGACGACGCGATGGGCGAGGAGGCGCGGGTGCGCGCGCGCGTGGTGATCGGCGCCGACGGCGCGCGCTCGAACGTCGCGCGGCAGGAGGTGCCGGGCGGCGCCGAGATCCCCTATGTGATCGCCTATCACGAGATCATCCGCACGCCGGACGGCGCCGACTGGGACGGCGCGCGCTGCGACGTGATCTACGACGGGCGGATCTCGCCCGATTTCTACGGCTGGGTTTTTCCGCACGGGGCCACCACCAGCGTCGGCATGGGCACCGAGACGCGCGACTTCTCGCTGAAGCAGGCGACCGCCGACCTGCGCGCCGCCTCCGGCCTCAGCGGCGCGGAGACCATCCGGCGCGAGGGCGCGCCGATCCCGCTCAAGCCGCTCGACCGCTGGGACAACGGGCGCGACGTGGTGCTGGCGGGCGACGCGGCGGGGGTGGTGGCGCCGGCCTCGGGCGAGGGCATCTACTACGCCATGCTCGGCGGGCGCTTTGCGGCGGACGCGGCGGAGGCCTATCTGGTCAGCGGCGATCCGCGAAAGCTGCGCACCGCGCGCAAGCGGTTCATGAAGCTGCACGGCGGCGTGTTCTGGATCCTCGGCCAGATGCAGCGCTATTGGTATAACAACGACGACCGGCGCGAACGCTTTGTCGCCATCTGCCGCGACAAGGACGTGCAGGAACTGACCTTCGACGCCTACATGAACAAGGAGCTGGTCAAGGCCAAACCCTTGGCGCATGTGCGAATCTTCTTCAAGAACATCGCGCATCTTACGGGTCTGGCGCGGGTTTAGCGCCCCCTCACGGATTATAAGCGCC
>CAZRFB010000369.1:0-3249 GCA_964599185.1 uncultured Rhodobacterales bacterium
GTCAGCGCGCAGGCGGCAAGCGCCGCGATCAGCGTGCGTCGGTTGAGCATGGTGGTTCTCCCTGAGCAGTTTCGCGCGTTGGCCGCGCCGTGATGAGCGTCACACTAGCCGCGCCGCGCGGCCTCTGCCAAGGGGCGAGGCAGATCGGGCGCAGGACATCTGCGCGCCCCCGCTGCAAGATGCGCCCGGTCGATCCGACCTGCGTCGGATCGACCCGAGGTCGCCTCCCCCCGGCGACCGCGATACGCGGCCGCCAGGCGACCGCGCGCCGATCCGGGCGCCGTGGTTACGGCTTGGCGCCTCTCGGCGTCCGGCTTTCGCCTCCCGCTGACCGCTCCCGGCGGCTTTCCACAGGAAAGCCGCTTTTCGGGATCGGGGCGCCACGCGCGCAGGCGGACGCGCGCTCCCGCCTCACACGCTGGCGTCGGGCGCCTTGCGGATCTGCACGCCGTCGATGCGCCACGCGCCGCCGATCTGCTTCATCTGATAGGCCGCGACATAGCGCGCGCCCTTCGCGTCCTCGAAGAACATCAGCTGCACCGGGCCGCCCGGCCCCTGCTCCAGCGGGCCGGTCTCGACGCGCGCGGGCCGCCAGACCATCGGATAGCCGCCGCGCACCATGCGCCCAAAACCCTCCGGCGTGCGGAACATCCCCTGGATCATCGGCGAGGCGTGGGCGAAGGCGCCCGCCCAGTCGTCGGCGCGGAACGCCTCAAGCTGGGCGCCGATCACCGCGCGGATGTCCGACGCCTCGTCGGCGCGCGCGGCGGGCGCCGCAAGGCCGAGCGTGAGGGCGAGAACGGCGAGAAATCGCATCATGCGCGTCTCCTTTTCCATCTGTCAAAAAACAATGGCGCGAACCGGGTTTTCGGCAAGTTTCTTTCTCGCGCGCCCGCGCGGGCGGTTGACCGGGCGCGCCGGGATGCGCTTGATCGGCGCAAACACAGGGGGAGAGAAACGCCATGACCATCCTATCCGTCGCCGGAGCCTGCGCATGAGCCGCCCGCGCGTGCTGCTCACCCGCCGCTGGCCCGA
The DNA here is from genome assembly GCA_964599185.1 of uncultured Rhodobacterales bacterium. GTDB lineage: Bacteria > Pseudomonadota > Alphaproteobacteria > Rhodobacterales > Rhodobacteraceae > Rubrimonas. The sequence continues at coordinate 1,036 of CAZRFB010000369.1, forward strand.
GGCGGCGCAGGCCGCCGTGGCGCAGGCCTTCGACGCCACGCTGAACCAGACCGACGCGCCGATGAGCGCGCAGGCGCTGGCCGAGGCGCTGCGCAGCTTCGACGCGGTGGCGCCGACCGTCTCGGACAAGATCACCGGCGACATGCTCAAAGGCGCGACGGCGAAGATCGTGACCAACTACGGCGTCGGCTACACCAACATCGACGTGGACGCGGCCAAGGCGGCGGGCGTGGTGGTGACCAACACCCCCGGCGTGCTGACCGACTGCACCGCCGATCTGGCGATGGGGCTGATGCTGGCCGCCGCGCGGCGCATCGGCGAGGGCGAGCGCGAGGTGCGCGCCGGAAAATGGACCGGCTGGCGGCCGATGCACATGATCGGCGTCAAGGTCACCGGCGCCACGCTGGGCGTGATCGGCTTCGGCCGCATCGGGCAGGCGGTGGCGAAGCGCGCGCACCATGGCTTTGGCATGAAGGTGATCTACTACGACGCCTATCCGATTCCGGCGGAGGTTGCGGCGGCGGTGGGCGCGGAAAAGCGCGACAGCGCCGAGGCGGTGCTGGCCGAGGCCGATTTCGTGACGCTGCACACCACCGGCGGCGCCGAGAACCGCCACCTGATCAACGCCGCGCGGCTCAGGCGCATGAAGCCGACCGCGATCCTCGTCAACACCGCGCGCGGCGAGTGCGTCGATGAGGCGGCGCTGGCCGAGGCGCTGCGCGCGGGCGTGATCGCGGGCGCCGGGCTGGACGTGTTCGAGGCGGAGCCGAAGGTCAACCCCGCGCTCGCCGCGCTGGAAAACGTGGTGCTGGCGCCCCATCTGGGCTCTGCGACGCTGACGACGCGGGTGGCGATGGGCATGACCGCGCTCGCCAACCTGCAAGCGTTCTTTGCGGGCGCGGCGCCGCCGAACCGGGTGGCGTGAAGGAGACGACGATGGCTGCAACCCCGCCCGTGTGCGATTTCGGCTGGAAGGCGCCCGATTTCACCCTTCCGGGGGTGGACGGGCGCACCCATGCGCTGGCTGATCTGAAGGGGCCGAACGGCGCGCTGATCGCGTTCATCTGCAACCATTGTCCTTATGTGATCGCGATCATCGACCGGCTGGCCCGCGACGCGCGCGATCTGGCGGCGGAAGGGGTGGCGACGGTGGCGATCTGTTCCAACGACGCGACCGCCTATCCCGCCGACAGTTTTGAGAACATGAAGGCGTTCGCGGCGAAGCACGCGCTGCCGTTTCCTTATCTGCACGACGAAACCCAGGCCGTCGCGCGGGCCTATGACGCGGTGTGCACGCCGGATTTCTTCGGCTTCGACGCCGGGCTGGGCCTGCAATATCGCGGGCGGCTCGACGCCACCGGGCGCGGCGCGCCCGACCCCGCCGCGCGGCGCGAATTGTTCGAGGCGATGCGCCAGGTGGCGAGGACCGGGCAGGGACCGCGCGACCAGACCTCCTCGATGGGCTGTTCGATCAAGTGGCGCGCCGCGTGAGGGCGCTGGCGCTGGCGCTGAGCCTGCTCGCCGGGGCGGCGGCGGCGGAGCCTGCGCTGGTGTTCGCGGGCGCGGACTGGCGCTTCGACGTCGAGGCGGCGGACGTGACCGGCTATCAGGCGTTCACCCCGCCGGGCCGGGGCATCGCGCTGGTGGTGTCGCTGAACCCCGGCGCGGCGGAGCGGCTGGCGCGGCTGACCGGCGAGAGCCTGGGCGAGACTGTCACCGTCGCCGACCGCGAGGGGGCGGTGCTGCTGGAGACGGTGCTGGCGGAGCCGATCGCGCGCGGCATGTTCGCCGTCACGCTCAGCGACCCGGACGCCGCGCGCACGCTGGCGCGGCGGCTGGCGGGGGCGGAGTGAGCACGATCTATGTGGACGCCGACGCCTGCCCGGTGCGCGCAGAAGTGGTGCGCGTCGCCGAGCGGCACGGCGCGCAGGTCTGCATCGTCTCCAACGGCGGCATCCGCCCCGATCCGCACCCGCTGGTGCGGATGGTGGTGGTCGATGACGGCCCCGACGCCGCCGACAAGTGGATCGCCGACCGCATCGGGCCGGATGATGTGTGCGTGACGGCCGACGTGCCGCTGGCGCATCGCTGCGTCGGCGCGGGCGCGCGCGTGCTGCGCCACGACGGGCGCGCCTTCACGGCGGCCAACATCAACGAGGCGCTGGCGCTGCGCGACCTGATGGCCGACCTGCGCGCCGCCAACCCGCTGGGCGC
>CAZRFB010000370.1:0-20782 GCA_964599185.1 uncultured Rhodobacterales bacterium
CCAGATTGAACCGCGTCTGCTCAAGCACCGTGCCCCCGGCCTCAAGCCGCGAGAAGTCGAGCACGTCGTTCAGCACCCGCATCAGCGTCTCGCCCGCCTCCGCGATCACGCGCACCATGCGCTGCTGGCCTTCGTCGAGCGTCGTCTGCGACAAGGCGCGCGTGATGCCCAGCACACCGTTCATCGGCGTGCGGATCTCGTGGCTCATCAGCGCCAGAAACTGCGATTTCGCCTCGGTCGCCGCCTCGGCGGCCTTGCGGGCGGCGTCTGCGGCGCGCGCCGCCGCCTCGGTGGCCGCCGCCGCCGCGCACTGTTCGGTGATGTCCCAGTTCACGCCGATCAGCCGCATGCGTCCGTCGGCGCACTGATGCGTCACCGCGCGCGACTGGATCACCCGCTCCGCGCCATCGGGGCGCAGGATGCGGAAGGTGTCGTCAAAGCGGTCCTCCACGCCCAGCGCAGCGGGCGGCGGGCCAACGCGCGCCCGGTCCTGCGGATGGAGCATCGCCAGCCAGGCGCTGCGGTCCACCGCCGCCATGGTCTCCGGACGGCCATAGATGGCGCACATCCGCGCGTCCCAGTACTGCGCGCCGCTTTCGACGTCGCACTCCCACACGCCGACGCCCGCCGCGTCCACCGCCAGGCCAAGCCGCAGCGCCAGCAGCAGCGTGCGCTCCTCCGCCTCGCGCTCCTGCGTCGTCTCGCGCATGGCGCCATACCAGACTACTGTTCCGTCAGCCTCCCGGCGCGGACGGGCGGCGCCCGACACCCAGATCTCGCCGCGCCGGGGGTGGCGCACCCGCCAGCTTTCGCGCCAGACGCCCAGCGTGCGCCGCGATTCCTCCAGCGACGCGAACACGCGCCGCCGATCGTCGGGGTGCAGGCGGGCGTGCATCGCCGCGACGCGCGCGCAGGCGGTCTGCGCGGACAGGCCATAGACATCCTCAAGACCGCGGCTGGCGAAGCGCAGCCGCGCCGCGCCCCGGGCGTCGATGGCGTATTCGAACAGCAGCCCCGGCGCCTCGTTGGTCAGCCGCGTCAGCCGCGCGGCGGTGTCTGCGGCCTGCTCCTGCGCCAGCCGCATTGCGGTCTCGGCGCGGCGGCGCTGAGTGACGTCGCGCATCACGCCGATGAAGTGCGTCGCTTCGCCGCGCGCGTCGCGGATCGGCGAGACGGTGAGGCCCACCCAATAGGGCTCGCCGTCGCGGCGATAGTTGAGCAGCTCCGTCGAGCAGGTCTCGCCCGCCCGAATCATGGCGCCGATGCGCGCCACCTCGCCGGGGTCGGTGCCGTCGCCCTGAAGCAGCGCGCCGGGCTTGCGCCCGCGCAGCCTGGCCAGCGGATAGCCGCTCATCTGCTCGAACGCCGGGTTGACCCAGACGATGCGCTGCGCCGCGTCGGTCAGCATCACTGATTCCGTCACATGACGCGCCACAAGCCGTTCGGTGTCGTGGAGCGACAAGCCCTCTGATCCAGGCGCCGACAAAGGCGCGTCGGCCGCCACGATCTCCCGCACCATCCAGTAGCGATCGTCGGCCTCGTCGAGCGGCAGCGGATCGATGCGCAGGATCGTCCCGGCCGGACCGGCGCCAGCGTCCGCGCCGAGGCCATCGGCGTCCGGCGCCAGACCCAGATCAAAGGTTGCGCCACTCGCAAGGCCGACGGTCAGCGCATCGGCGTCCGCGATCTCCCAGATCGCCTCAAGGGCCGCGCCGATCTCGACCGAGCGCCCCTGCGCTCTGTGCATCTGCATGAGCGCATTCGCCCAGACGACGACTGGCGTGTCCCCGCGCACGCCGCAATCGACGATTGCGGCGGCTTCGGCGAGGGTCTCCCCGATGGCTTCCATCGTCTCTTGAAGCGTCATCGCATGCCTCCAGTGGTGCAGGTCACAACAGATCAGTTCGATCAGCGGGAGCGGCGCCGACAGGGACGGCGCGGGTTCACAAAAGCGACGAATTGATTGACAGGTGCTGAACGACGCGCGCGGCGGACCTGCCGCCCCGGCGAGCCGGGGTCGCCGCCGGGTTCCTTCGATCCGCCCGCGCGGACACCCTGCATATTCGGGCCGCAGCGTGAAATCCCTCCGCCGAAGTGGCGGGATGCGCCTGCTGCGAAAGGCGCAGTCGTCGCCCAGATTGATCTTCCCGAAGACGGTGAGGGGGATTGCCACCATGGCGATGAGCGGTCGGGGCATCAGGATCAGTCTGTCATCGGGGACAAAAAGGAACCCACACTCATCGAGCTGGCTTCGCGCTGGCGGTGGCCTCTCGGCGACAGCATGAAGCCTTCGTCAAGACGTTCGGAGGCCGAACGCCCGCATGCAAGCGCGCGAACCCGCCCGGGGATCGACGTTGCAGAAATACCCCGGCCGGAAATACCCCGGCCGGAAATACACCGGCCGGAAATACCCCGGCCAGAAATACCCCGGCCAGAAATACCCCGGAAATCCATCAACAGCCCCCAAGGGGCGTTTTCCCGGGCGCGGTTCAGCTTTTCGGGTGTCGCCACAGCCTCCGCGATCGGGCGGAAGGGTGTCGTCCAGATCCACCGTCCAGGCCTCGAGATCGCCCCCTGCGCGCACGAAGAGCCGCGCGGTTTCGATCCGGCTGGCCTCGTGCGGGGTCACGTCCAGTTCCCGCGCCAACCAGTCCTTCAGCATCACAAGGTCTTGCAGCGTCAGGGGGCCGTCCACCGCCATCTCCTCGGCCATGGGGCGCGGTTCCATCTGGAACGGCGCGTAGCGGTCATCGTGGCTGACGCCGGACGCCTCGCGCAGGCGGCGGAGGTCGGCGGGTGTCGCGGCGCAACCGCACGCGGGGTCGCGGTGCTGGCGAAAACGGCGGCGCCTTCCATGCTCTATGGCCCTTTCGGCAAGGAATAGCGCTCCAGACCGTCTCAAGAAGACGTGCCGCACCCCAATTGGATCACCGTCCGCTCACGGCGCAGCGGCGTCGCTTGCGCCGGGCGCGACAACGCCCTGAGTCGCGCTCCCGGCTTGACGCATCCGCGCGCCGCCCGCATGTCAGACCCGGCGGAGGAGTGCGGCGCGATGGCGGGTAAACGATGACGCTGGGCGAACAGTTGCGGTGGTGGGGGCTGGCGATGCTGGCGCTCCTGCTGTTCGTCTGGGCGTTCGCGGGCGCGGTGACGCCGTTTCTGGCGGGCATGGCGCTGGCCTATTTCCTCGATCCGCTGGCCGACCGGCTGGAGGCGCGCGGCCTCAGCCGACTGGCCGCGACCTGCGTGATCACGGCGTTGGCGCTGGCGGCTGCGGTGGCGGCGGCGCTGGTGCTGATCCCGCTGTTGCTGGACCAGCTCAATCAGGTGATCAGCGCTGCGCCGCAATACATCGCCGCGCTGCAGACCTTCATCGAGCGCCAGGGCGCCGCCTACGCGCCCGAGGCGTTTGGCGACGGCGGCGTGCTGACCAAGGGGCTGGCGCAGTTCGAGGCGCAGGCCAAGGAGTGGAGCCTGAAGATCATCGGCGCCACCTGGAGCGGCGGCCTCGCGCTGATCGACTTTCTGGCGCTGATGATCATCACGCCGGTGGTGGCGTTCTACATGCTGCTCGACTGGGACCGGATGATCGACGAGATCGACCACTGGCTGCCGCGCCGCCACGCGCCCGCGATCCGGCGAATCGCCGCCGACGTGGACCGGGTGCTGGCGGGCTTCGTGCGCGGTCAGTTCAGCGTGTGCCTGATTCTCGGCGCGTTCTACGCGCTGGCGCTGCTGGCGGTGGGGCTGAATTTCGGGCTGGTGGTGGGGGTGTTCGCCGGACTTATCAGCTTCATTCCCTTCGTCGGCTCGCTGGTGGGCGGCGCGCTGTCGATCGGGATCGCGGCGTTCCAGTTCTGGGGCGATCCGGTATGGATCGCCGTCGTGGCGGGCGTGTTCATGCTGGGGCAGGCGGTGGAGGGCAATTACCTGACGCCGCGTCTGGTCGGCGGCTCGGTCGGGCTGCACCCCGTGTGGCTGATGTTCGCGCTGTCGGCGTTCGGCGCCGCGCTGGGCTTCACCGGGCTGCTGATCGCGGTGCCTGCGGCGGCGGTGATCGGGGTGCTGCTGCGCTTCGGGCTGGAGCAATACCGGCTGGGGCGGCTCTATCAGGGCGGCGAGCCGCTGATGCCCGACGATCCCGAACACGCGCGCGACGAGGCGCGCGACCGGCTGGAGGAGCTTCGGCGCAAGAAGGCGCGCACGGCGGCGGCGCAAGACGGGGCGCAAGACGGGGCGCAAGACGGCTGATGCGCGGCGCGCAGGTTCCGCTGGCGCTGACCTTCCCGCGCCGCCGCGCCATGGGGCGGGCGGATTTCATCGAGACCCCGGCCAACGCCGAGGCCGCCGCGCTGGTCGCCGCCTGGCGCGACTGGCCGGAGAAGCGGCTGGCGCTGTGCGGGCCGGAAGGCGCCGGCAAGACCCATCTGGCGCATGTGTTCGTGGCCGAGAGCGGCGCCGCGCTGGTCGCCGCGCGCGACCTGACGGCGGCGGACGCGCCCGGCCTCGTCCAGCGCGGCGCGGCGGTGGTGGAGGACGCCGACCGCATCGCCGATGCGCCGCCCGAGGCGCCGCCCGACGCGGCCGCGCGTGCGGAGGCGGGGCTGTTTCACCTGATGAACCTCGCCGGCGCCGAGGGCTGCGCGCTGCTCCTGACCGGGCGCGCCGCGCCCGCGCGCTGGCCGGTCGCGCTGCCCGATCTGGCGTCGCGGCTGGCGGCGCTGACGCCGGCCCGGCTGGGCGCGCCCGACGACGCGCTGCTGGCCGCCGTGATCGCCAAGGCGCTCGACGACCGGGGCCTGCGTTTCGAAGCGGGGCTGCCCGCGTTTCTCGCCGCCCGCATCGAGCGCACTTTCGCCGCCGCCGAGGCCATGGTCGCGCTGCTCGACGCCGCCTCGCTGGCGCAGGGGCGCGCGATCACCCGCAAGCTGGCGGGCGAGACCATCGCCGCGCAGGACGGCGGCCGATAAATTCTCTCGCGGAATTGTCGTGAACCCGTCACGATGGGCGGCTAGAACAGCGCTTCGAAAAACAGAGGGGTGCCGTCATGCGCGCCGATTTCCTGAACGTGCCCGTCGATCCCGCCGCCGCCGTCGCGCCGACGTTCGACCTCGCCGCGCCGGAACGGTTCTTCAACCGCGAGGTGTCGTGGCTCGCGTTCAACTGGCGGGTGATGGAGGAGGCGGAGAACGCGGCCCATCCGCTGCTGGAGCGGGTGCGCTTTCTGTCGATCTCGGGCAACAACCTCGACGAGTTCTATGCGGTGCGCGTGGCCGGGCTGCGCGCGCAGGTGCGCGCCGGGGTCGAGCGGCCCTCCGACGACGGCCTGACGCCCGCGCAACAGCTCGCGCGCATCGACGCGGGCGCGCGCGACCTGATGGCCGCGCAGCAGAAGGTATGGGGCGCGCTGCGCGCCGAGATGGCCGCCGAGGGCATCCATGTCCTCAAGCCCGAGGCGATCGACGCCGCCGACCGCACGTTTCTGGACGCGTATTTCGTCGATCAGGTGTTCCCGGTGGTGACGCCGCTGGCGATCGACCCCGCGCACCCGTTCCCGTTCATCGCCAACGGCGGCTTCGCGCTGGCGCTGTCGCTGGCGCGGATCCGCGACGGCGCCGGGCTGGACGCGCTGCTGCCGGTGCCGCCGCAGGTGGCGCGCTTCATCCGCCTGCCTGACCGCGACGGCGCCATCCGCTATATCCGGCTGGAGCATCTGCTGGCGCTGTTTCTAGACCAGCTTTTCCCCGGCTATCGCGTCACCGGGCGCGCGGTGTTTCGCGTGCTGCGCGACAGCGACATGATGGTGGAGGAGGAATCGGAGGATCTGGTGCGCGGCTTCGAGACCGCGCTCAAGCGCCGCCGCAAGGGATCGGTGATCCGGCTGACGATCTCCGCCGACGCGCCCGCCGCGCTCAAGGCCAGAATCGCCGCCGAGATGGGCGTGGCGCGCGACGAGGTGATCGAGCTTGAGGGCGTGATCGGCGTCAAGGCGCTGGATGAGCTGGTCAGCTCCGACCGCCCCGACCTGCGCTGGAAACATTACACGCCGCGCCTGCCGGAACGGGTGAAAGACCACGACGGAGACATCTTCGCCGCCATCCGGCAAAAGGACATGCTGCTGCACCACCCCTACGAGAGCTTCGACATCGTGGTGAAGTTTCTCGACCAGGCGGCGCACGACCCCGACGTAGTGGCGATCAAGCAGACGCTGTATCGCACCTCGCGGAACTCGCCCATCGTCACGGCGCTGTGCGAGGCGGCGGAGGACGGCAAGTCGGTCACCGCGCTGATCGAGCTGAAGGCGCGCTTCGACGAGGCCGCCAACATCCGCCAGAGCCGGGCGCTGGAGCGCGCGGGCGCGCAGGTGGTCTATGGCTTCATCGACCTCAAGACCCACGCCAAGGTTTCGACCGTGGTGCGGCGCGAGGCCGGGCGGCTGGTGACCTACACCCATTTCGGCACCGGCAACTATCACCCGATCACGGCCAACATCTACACCGACCTGTCGCTGTTCACCTGCGACGCGGCGCTCGGGCGCGACGCGGCCAAGCTGTTCAACTTCGTCACCGGCTATGCCGAGCCGACCGGGCTGGACAGTCTCTCGGTGGCGCCGCTGACGCTGAAGAAGACGCTGCTTGAGCGGCTGGCGCGCGAGGCGGAGCACGCCCGCGCTGGCCGCCCGGCGCAGGTCTGGGTCAAGGTCAACTCGGTCACCGACCCCGAGATCATCGACGCGCTCTACGCCGCGTCGCAGGCGGGCGTGCGCATCGACATGGTGGTGCGCGGCATCTGCGGCGTGCGCCCGGGCGTGCAGGGGCTGTCGGACAACATCCGGGTGAAATCGGTGGTCGGGCGGTTCCTGGAGCACTCGCGCATCGTGTGCTTCAGCGACGGCCACGGCCTGCCGCACGCCAAGGCCAAGGTCTATATCTCATCCGCCGACTGGATGGACCGCAACCTCAACCGCCGCGTCGAGACGCTGGTGGAGATCCGCAACCCCACGGTCCATGCGCAGATCGTCGATCAGGTGATGGCGGCCAACCTGCGCGACGAGGCGCAGAGCTGGGTGCTGCAACCCGACGGCGCCTATGCGCGCGCCGAAGTTCCGTCGGGCGAGACGGCGTTCAACTGCCACGCCTTCTTTATGGAGCATCCCTCGCTGTCGGGCAGGGGCCGGGCCGGCGCCGAGGACGCGCCCCGGCTGACCGAGGCGCTGGCGGCCGAATAGGCGTCGCAGCCCCGGCGTTCTCGCCGGGGCTGGCGCGTGGGCGGCGCGGCGCCATCCGAGGCGCGCGCGCCTGGCTGACGGGCCCTACTGGCCGCCGCCCAGCGAGTGGACGTAGATCGCCAGCTCCTTGACCGCCGTCTCGCCAAGCCGGTCGAGCCAGGGCGGCATCACGCCGTGGCGCGGATTGTGGACCTGCGCGACGATGTTCTCCGCCTGATCGCCGTAAAGCCAGATCGCGTCGGCCAGATTCGGCGCGCCCAGCTCCTGCACGCCGAGACCTTCCTCGCCGTGACAGGCGGCGCAGTTCCCCTCGAACACCGCCGCGCCGCGCTCCGCCGCCGCCGCGTCTTCGGCCCGACCGCTCAGCGACAGGACATGCTGCGCCACATCCTTGATCTCGGCGGGCTCCAGCAGCTCCTCGGCGCCGAAGGCCGGCATCATCGACAGCCGCGCGTCCTCGTCGGCTTCGTTGCGTATGCCATGCGAGATGGTGGTGTAGATCGCGTCGAGGTCGCCGCCCCAGATCCAGTCGTCGTCGTTCAGGTTGGGAAAGCCGCCGGTGTTGCCCGCGGCGCCGGCGCCGTGGCATTGCGAGCAGTTGAGCGCGAACGCGGCGGCGCCGGACGCCATCGCGAACGACAACAGGTCTGGGTCGCTGCGGATGTCGGCCAGTTCGGTCTCGGCGATACGGTCGCGCCAGACCGCCTGTCCCTCGGCGTGGGCCGCGATCGTCTCGGCCACCTCGGCGCGGTCGCTGAAGCCGAGCACGCCGCGCGTGTTCTCGGTGATCAGCGGCCACGCCGGGTAGAAGATGGTGTAGGCCAGCGCCCAGACCACGCAGGCGTAGAAGATCGTCAGCCACCACTGCGGCAGCGGATTGTTCAGTTCGGTGATGCCGTCATAAACGTGCCCCGTGTCCTCGACGCCGGTGAGTTCGTCAATTTTCTTCTGGGCCATGCTCAGGCGTCCTCGTCAGGATAGGTCTTGAAGGGGATCTGCGCGGCGTCGTTCGCGTCGCGGCGGGCGCGGGCGCTGAACAGCCGCAGCACGACGGCGGCGAAGAACAGCAGCATCGCCACCAGCCCCCAGCTGTCGGCGAAATGGCGCATCGCGTCATAGGTCTCCATGGCTGGGTCCCTCCTCAGCGCAGGTTTTCTTGCGCCATGGGATCGTAGGTGGAAAAGTCCACCAGCGTCCCCAGCATCTGGAGATAGGCCACCAGCGCGTCCATCTCGGTGATGGTGGCGGGGTCGCCGTCGAACGCCTCGGCGCGCACCGCCTCGCCATAGCGTTCGCGCAAGGCGTCCACGTCGGCGATGTCGGCCTCCGGGCGGGCCTGGCTGAGCACATCGACCCGCGCATTGGCGATCATCGCCTCGTCATAGGGCACGCCCACCGTGACGTTGGTCGCCAGATGGTCGGCGATGTAGCGGTAATCCAGCGGCGTGCGCGCGAGGAAGCTGTAGCGCGGCATCACCGACTCGGGCACCAGCGACTGCGGATGGATCAGGTGCTGGACATGCCATTCGTTGGAGTATTTGCCGCCCACCCGCGCCAGATCGGGGCCGGTGCGCTTGCTGCCCCACTGGAACGGATGGTCATACATGCTCTCGGCGGCGAGGCTGAAGTGGCCGTAGCGCTCCACCTCGTCGCGCATCGGGCGGATCATCTGGGAGTGGCACAGATAGCAGCCCTCGCGGATGTAGATGTTGCGCCCCGCCAGCTCCAGCGGCGTGTAGGGGCGCATCCCGTCCACCTTCTCGATGGTGTTCTGCAGGTAGAACAGCGGCGCGATCTCGACCACGCCGCCGATGCTGACCACGATCAGCGACAGCGCCAGCAGCAGCGTGGCGTTGCGCTCGATCTTGTCGTGCTGTGACCAGAAGGACATCTCTGTACGCTCCCCTTACTCGGCCGCGACGGTGAGCGCGCCGGCGGCTTCGCCCGCCTCTTCGCGCAGATCGCCCTTGATGGTCTTATAGACGTTCCAGGCCATGACCAGCCCGCCCAGCAGATAGAGCACGCCGCCCAGCATCCGGATCACGTAGAACGGGTGCATCGCCTCGACGGTCTCGGCGAAGCTGTAGACGAGGAAGCCCAGTTCGTTGGTCTCCCGCCACATCAGCCCCTGCATGATGCCCGAGACCCACATCGCCGAGGCGTAGAGCACGATGCCGCCGGTCGCGAGCCAGAAGTGCCAGCTCACCATCGCGATGGAATACAGCCTCTGGCGGCCCCACAGCCGCGGCGTGAGGTAATAGACCGCGCCGAACGAGATCATCCCCACCCAGCCCAGCGCGCCGGAATGCACATGGCCGATGGTCCAGTCGGTGTAGTGGCTGAGCGAGTTCACCGCCCGGATCGCCATCAGCGGCCCTTCGAAGGTGCTCATGCCGTAGAAGGCGACGGCGGCGACCATCATGCGGATGATCGGATCGGTGCGCAGCTTGTCCCACGCGCCCGACAGCGTCATCAGCCCGTTGATCATCCCGCCCCAGGACGGCATCCACAGCATGATCGAGAACACCATGCCCAGCGTCTGCGCCCAGTTCGGCAGCGCGGTGTAGTGCAGGTGGTGCGGACCGGCCCAGATATACAGGAAGATCAGCGACCAGAAGTGCACGATCGACAGCCGGTAGGAATAGACCGGGCGCTCGGCCTGCTTGGGCACGAAATAGTACATCATGCCCAGGAAGCCGGCGGTCAGGAAAAAGCCCACCGCGTTATGGCCGTACCACCACTGCGTCAGCGCGTCCTGCACGCCGGAGAACGCCGAGTAGGATTTGGAGCCGAAAAAGCTGACCGGCACCGCGAGGTTGTTGACCACATGCAGCATCGCGATGGTCACGATGAAGGCGAGGTAGAACCAGTTCGCGACGTAGATATGCGGTTCCTTGCGCTTCATGATCGTGCCGAGAAACAGCACGAGATAGGCGACCCAGACGATGGTGAGCCACAGGTCGATATACCATTCCGGCTCGGCGTATTCGCGCGACTGGCTGCCGCCCATCACATACGAGGTCGCCGCCAGCAGGATGAAAAGCTGATAGCCCAGCATCACGAACCACGCCAGCCGCCGCGAGATCAGCGGCGCGCCGCAGGTGCGCTGCACCACATACATCGACGTGGTGATCAGCGCGGTGCCGCCGAAGGCGAAGATCACGGCGGAGGTGTGCACCGGGCGCAGGCGGCCGAATGTGAACCACGGCAGATCGGGGTTCAGCCACGGCCAGGCGAGCTGCGAGGCGACGAGGACGCCCATCAGGAAGCCCACGCAGCCCCAGAACACGATCATGATCACGCCGAAGCGCACGATGGTGATCTCATAGCGCTCCTCCGAGGCGAAGCCCGGCCCCGCGCCCAGCGGCGCCAGATCCCGCTTGCGCAGGGTGGTCAGAAACACGATGGCCGCCGCGATGGCGAACATCGACATGTGCACGGCGAACATCTGGTCGCGCGCGCCGATCGCGCCGACCGCCGCCACCAGCAGGGCGAGGCCTGACAAGGCCAGTTGCGCCAATTGAGCTTTTCCCATCGTCGTATCCTGTGTTCCTTGCGACGCAGCCATGATCGCCTTTTCAGACCGCGATATCTGATATGATAGCGCAATAGGCCCGGCGTTGACGCAGGTCAAAGCGCGCGATGGCGTCGCAGGCCACTCTCACTCTGGAACAATGCCCATTCCGGCGGTGGAGAGACGATATGTCGCTCAGTGGAAAGCGTGCGAAATTGTGTCGTCGTCCGTGGTCGCCGGAGGCGATCCGGGCCGATCCGCTGGGGTTCATGGCCGAGGACCGCGCCGCCCAGCGCGCCCTGGCCGATCTGCTGGAGGAGATCGCCGACGCGCTGCCGACCACGGCGAACCGCTCGGCGGCGGCGCTGGCCGCCGCGCGGCTGCGCCGTCTGGCCGCGCAGGCGCAGCCCGCCGAGGAGACGGCGCTGTTCGCGCTGATCGAGGCGCACGCCCCGGTCGAGGCCGGCGCGCGCCATGTGGTCGCCATCGCCCGGCGCGAGGGCGCGCTGCTGGCGGGGCTGGCGATCGAGCTGGCCGATGCGCTCGACGGGCTGGCGCGCGAGGGCCGTTCCGGCGAGGCCGAGGCGCTGGGCTACATGCTGCGCGCCTGCTTCGATGCCATCAGGCGGCGGCTCGACTGGATGGAGGCGGTCATCCTGCCGCAGGCGCGCGCGCTGCTGACGCCGCTGGAGACGCGCGACCTGGGCGACCACCTCGCCGCCATCGCCGCGCGCCAGTCGCTGCGCGTCCGCTCTGGCCTGGCGGTGATCGACGGCGACCGCGCCAAGCCGGGGCGCTGACGCGCCGCGGGCCGTTCAGCAGCCCTATCCGGCCGGAAACCGTGTCCGGTCAGTAGCTGTATTCGGCGTAGATCTTGCTGAGGTCGCCGTTCCACGCGCCGCGATACTTGCGCAACAGCTCGTCGGCCAGCGTCTCGCCGCGCTCCACCGTGTCGCGCAGCGCGTTTAGGAAGTGCGACTCGTCGCTGTCGAAGGCGCCCGCCGCCGCGCGCGCCTTCAGCCCGCGCTCGGCGATGTCGAGCAGATCGCCTGCGATGTCGCGCACGCTGCGCCCGCCGATCTGCGCGCGCAGGCCGTGGATGCTGGCGTCGAGGCGCAGCGCCTCGCGCTCGGGCGCGCTCCAGCCCTTCGCCACGTCCCACGCCGCGTCGAGCGCGGCCGCGTCGTAGATCAGCCCCACCCAGAACGCGGGCAGCGCGCACAGGCGCCGCCACGGGCCGCCGTCGGCGCCGCGCATCTCGATGAACTTCTTCAGCCGCGCCTCGGGAAAGAGGGTGGTGAGGTGGTCGGCGAAATCCGACAGCGTGGGCTTTTCGCCCGGCAGCGCGGGCAGGCGACCGTCGAGAAAATCGCGGAACGACTGGCCCAGCGCGTCGATGTATTCGCCGTCGCGATAGACGAAATACATCGGCACATCGAGCGCATAGTCCACATAGCGCTCGAAGCCGAAGCCGTCCTCGAACACGAACGGCAGCATGCCGGTGCGCGCGGGGTCGAGGTCGCGCCAGATCCGCGCGCGCCAGCTCATGTGGCCGTTGGGCTTGCCCTCGAAGAACGGCGAGGAGGCGAACAGCGCGGTGGCGACCGGCTGGAGCGCCAGCGCCACGCGCATCTTCTTCACCATGTCGGCCTCGTCGGCGAAGTCGAGGTTCACCTGCACGGTGCAGGTGCGATACATCATCTCAAGCCCGTGCGTGCCGACCTTCGGCATGTAGCCGGTCATCAGCTTGTAGCGGCCCTTGGGCATCATCGTCATGTCCTCGTGGCGCCACTCCGGCGCCGCGCCGAGGCCGATGAAGCCCGCGCCGATCTCCTGCGCCACCGAGCGCACCTCCGCCAGATGCTGGTTCACCTCCGAACAGGTCTGGTGGATGGTCTCCAGCGGCGCGCCCGACAGCTCAAGCTGGCCGCCCGGCTCAAGGCTGACGTTGGCGCCGCCCTTGGTCAGCCCGATGATGTGCGGCCCTTCCATGACCGGCGCCCAGCCGAAGCGGTCGCGCAGGCCCTCCAGCATCGCGCGCACGCCGCAGGCGCCCTCATAGGCCAGCGGCGCGTGGTCGGAGAGGCGATAGCCGAATTTCTCGTGCTCGGTGCCGATGCGCCAGTCTTCCCTGGGCTTGCCGCCCGAGGCGAGATAGGCCGCGAGCTGGCCCACGTCCTCGATCGGGCCGCCGCCCTGCTGTGGTATCGACATCGGCTGTTCCTCGGGCCTGTTGGGAGCGCAGGATTAAGGGCGCGCGCCGGGCGAGGCAAGCGCGCGCGCCGCCGGGCCGCCGCCGCGTCGCCACACGATCACGTCAGCGCCGATCGCGGCGTCGAGCGCGCGGGCGACGCGGGCGCGGTCAAAACCGGGCAGGGCGGCGAAGGCGTCGAGCAGCGCGTCGGCGCCCTCGGCGGTGGCCGGGATCGCCAGCGCCGCCGCGCCGGGCGCGCGCAACAGCCACACCGCGCCGCCGGGACGCACCGACAGAACGACGCTATCCAGCGCGTCGAGATCGACCACGCCGCCGCTGAACGGGCCGAAATAGTCGATCTCGCCTTCGCGCACCGAGGCCACGCCCGGCCCGCCGCCGCCCAGCCGCGTATCGCCCTCCAGCCGCGCGCGCAGCCAGCCGTCGCGGGCCAGCCACACGCCGAACGCCAGCGACAGCGCCAGCAGGACCAGCGGAACCGGCGCGCCCGACAGCGCCGCGCGCCCGAACAGCGCCACGCCGCCCGCGACCAGCCCGGCGCCGATCAGCGCGTCGCGCCAGCGCGTCAGCCGCGCGCGCAGGCCCGCCCGGATCAGCGGCGGGTTCACCGCCAGTCGCCCAAGCCCGCCTGCCACAGCGCCAGCGCCGCCACGGCGGCGGTGTCGGCGCGCAGGATGCGCGGCCCCAGCGAGACCGGATGCGCGAACGGCGCCGCGCGCAGCCGGGCGATCTCCTCGGGCGCGAATCCGCCCTCCGGGCCGATCAGGATCGCCCAGGGGCCCGGCGCCGCCCCGACCTTCAGCGCCGCCAGCGCGGCGGCGGCGGGCGGGCCGTCGCGGCTTTCGTCGCAGAACATCAGCCGCCGCGCGCCGTCCCAGCCGTCGAGCGCCGCGCCCAGCGGCTGAGGGTCGCATACCTCCGGCACGGAGAGGATGCCGCATTGCTCCGCCGCCTCGACGCCGTGCGCGCGCAGCCGGTCAACGTTCACCCGCTCGGCGTTGGTGAAGCGGGTGACCACCGGGCGCAGGCGGCGCGCGCCCATCTCGGTGGCCTTCTCGGCGATGAAGTCGGTGCGCGCCTTCTTGAGCGGCGCGAACAGCAGGTCGAGGTCGGGGCTGGCGTCCTGCGCGCGCAGCCGCCCGGCGCAGCGCAGCGCGCCGCCGCGCCGCCCGGCCTGCGTCACCACGCCGCGCCACTCGCCGTCGCGCCCGTTGAACAGCGCCACGTCGGCGCCCTCGCCCAGCCGCATGACGGTGAACAGGTAATGCGCCTGATCGCGCGTCGGCGAAACCTCGGCGCCCGCGCCCAGATCGGCCGCGACGTAGAGCCTGACTTTCGGTGGCGTTTGCGGCATGACTGGCCTCCATGAAACACGCCACCGATACCGCCCCCGGCCCCGATCAGGGAAGGGTCGCCGACGCGACTGCGCAGAACTGGGTGGACCGCTTCGCCCCGCCCCGGGCGCGGCCTTACCTGCGGCTGTCGCGCGCCGACCGGCCGGCGGGCACATGGCTGCTGCTGCTGCCGTGCTGGCAGAGCCTGACGCTGGCGGCGGCGTCGGACCGCTGGACCTGGGGCGACGCCTGGATGATGGCCGCCTTCGCCGTCGGCGCCTTCCTGATGCGCGGCGCGGGCTGCACCTGGAACGACGTGACCGACTGGCGCTTCGACGCCGCCGTGACGCGCACCCGCTCGCGCCCGATCCCCTCGGGGCAGGTCAGCGTAAGGCAGGCGCTGGTCTGGGGCGTGGCGCAGGCGCTGCTGGGGTTCTGCGTGCTGCTGACCTTCAATCCCTTCGCGATCTGGGTCGGCGTCGCCTCGCTGGGGTTCGTGGCGATCTATCCGTTCATGAAGCGGTTCACCTGGTGGCCGCAGGTGTTTCTCGGCCTCGCGTTCAACTGGGGCGCCTGGATGGGCTGGGCGGGGCATTTCGGCGCGCTGGGCGCGACCCCTGCGCTGCTCTACCTTGGCGGCATCGCGTGGACGCTGCATTATGACACGATCTACGCGCATCAGGACCGTGAGGACGACGCGACCATCGGCGTCAAGTCCACAGCCCGGCTGTTCCAGGGCCGCACCCATGTCTGGCTGGCGGGGTTCGCGGCGCTCTCCACGCTCAGCGTCGGCGTGGCGGCGGCGCTGGCGCTGTCGGGCTGGGCGCTGGCGGTCGCGCTGGCCGGGGTGGCGCTTTATGGCGCGGACATGGCGCGGCATCTGCGCGCGCTCGACATCGACGACCCGGAGGGCTGTTTGCGGCTGTTCCGCGCCAACCGTGACACAGGGCTGATTCTGGTGGCGGCCTTCGCGCTTGCGGCATTATTCTGATAGCCTCGGTCGCGCGTGGTGAGGCTTTCTTCAGCGTCGCGCGCTAGGGTTTCGGGCGATAGGCGGAAGGGGGCCGACATGGCCGAGGGCGACGCCCGGGCGCATCCTGCTGCGGCGAAGCCCGCCGCAGGGCTGGCGCTCGCCGATCTGGTCGAGGCGGCGGGGATCGGCGTGTGGGAATATTTCCCCGACGAGGATCGCCTGGTCTGGTCGCCCGCGACGCATGACATCTTTGGCGTGCCGCCGGACAGGTTCACCGGCGACTACGGCGCCTTCACCGGCGCGCTGGCGCCCGAGTATCGCGCGGTGGTGGACGTCGAATTCGAGAACCTTGCGCGTGACGGCGCCAACACCCATGAGATGCGCATCCTGCGCCCGGACGGCGCGGCGCGCTGGGTGCGCACCTTCAGCCGGGTTCTCGCCCGCGACGACGCCGGGCGGCCGGCGCGCATCGTCGGCACCAATCAGGACATCACCGACCTGCGCGCGGCGGGCTTGCGCGCCGAGGCCGCCGAGGCGCGGCTGACGCAGGCGGTGCGGGCGCTGCCGTTCGGCTTCGTGCTGCACGACGCCGAGGATCGGCTGGTGATGTGCAACCAGCCCTATCTCGACATGAACCCGCTGACCGCCGCGATCCTGCGCCCCGGCGTGACGGTTGAGACGGTGATGCGCCACGGGCTGGCGGCGGGCGAATACCCTGAGGCCGAGGGCCGCGAGGCGGCGTGGCTGGCCGAGCGGCTGGCGCTGCACGCGACCGGCGACAACGATTTCGAGCAGCGGCGCGAAGGCGGCCGCTGGCTGCGCAGCATCACCCGCCGCGCGCCGAACGGCGACACGGTGGGCCTGCGCATCGACATCACCGAAGCGAAACAGCTCACCCGCTCGCTGGAGGAAAGCCGCCGCGCGGCGGAGGCCGCCAGCGAGGCCAAGTCGCGCTTTCTCGCCACCATGAGCCACGAGATCCGCACGCCGCTGAACGGCGTGCTGGGCATGGCGGAGCTGTTGTCGCGCAAGCTGAGCGATCCTGAGCATCTGGCGATGCTGGCGGTGATCCGCGACAGCGGGCGGCTGCTGGTGTCGGTGATCAACGACGTGCTGGATTTCTCGCGGCTCGACGCGGGCAAGGTGACGCTGGAGCACGCCGCGTTCTCGCCCGCCGATCTGGCGCGGCAGGTCGGCGCGGTGCACGCCGTCGCGGCGGCGGAGAAGGGGCTGGCGCTGACCATCGACGCCGCGCCCGCCGCCGGCGCGGCGCGGCTCGGCGACGCGATGCGCATCGCGCAGGTGCTGCACAACCTGCTGGGCAACGCGGTCAAGTTCACCGAAGCCGGCGCGATCACGCTCAGCGTCGCGGCGGACGCGGCGGGCGCAACCTTCACGGTGCGCGATCAGGGCATCGGCATGACGGCCGACCAGGCGGCGCGGGTGTTCGACGCCTTCGCGCAGGCCGACAGCTCGATCACCCGCCGCTTCGGCGGGGCCGGGCTGGGGCTGGCGATCGTCAAGCAGCTTGTGGACGCCATGGGCGGGACCATCGCGCTCGACACCGCGCCGCGACAGGGCGCGACCTTCACCGCGTGGCTGCCGCTGCCCCTTGCGGAAAATGACGGCGCCTGACGCGCCTCAGCCGCCGTGCTTGTCGAGGTCGTGGCGCAGACGGCGCACGAAGGCCCAGACCGCGCCGATCACCGGCAGCGCCACCACCGCGATCAGCGTGGTCTTGCTGCGCCCGGTCGCCTCGGCCAGCGGCGCCAGCAGATAGCCCGCAAGGCTGACGGCGTAATAGCTGATCGCCACCACCGACAGCCCTTCGACCGTGCGTTGCAGGTGCAGTTGCAGTTCGGCGCGGCGGTTCATCGACGCCAGCAGCGCCTGATTCTGCGTCTCCACCGCCACGTTGACCCGGGTGCTGAGCAGCGCCGCGGCGCGCGCGGCGCGGCCGGCGAGGTCGAGCAGGCGGCGCTCGGTCGCGACGCAGGTGCGCATCGCGGGCTTGTAGCGGCGCGCCATGAACTCCGCCATCAACTGGCGGTCGGCGGCGCGGCGCTCCCGCAGCACCTCGATGCGCTGATCGACCAGCGCGGCGTAGGCGCGGCTGGCGGCGAAACGATAGGCGGTCTCGGCCTCCAGCGCCTCGATGCGCGCCGACAGCCGCGTGAGCTGGCCCAGCGTCTCGCGGTCGTCCTGCGCGTCGGCCGCGATGCCGGTGATCAGCGCTGAGAGCGCCTCCTCGACGCCGTTCAGCTCGCGTGAGACGCGCCGCGCCATCGGCAGCGCCAGCATCGACAGGATGCGGTAGGTCTCGATCTCCATCAGCCGCTGCACCACCCGGCCAAGGCGGCGCGGCCCGGCGGTCGGCCCGGCCAGCACGACGAATCGGGTGAAGCCGTCCTCATGGATGCGAAAGTCGCCGAACACGCTGGCCTGATCGCCGCCGACATGGGCGCCGGTCAGGCTTTCGGCGACGAAATGGCGATTGAGACGGCCCAGCAACGCGCTCTCCGCCGCCTCCAGCCCCTCAACCGCCTCGACATGCACCCTGATCGCCGCCATCAGCGACCCCGGCGCGGCGGCCATCCAGTCGGCGGGCGCCATCCGCTCGACCGGGGTGGCGAACGGCGCGGCCGGCGCGCCGTCCTCGAACAGGGTGTAGGTGACGAATTCGGTGTGCCGCTCCCATTTCAGCCGCATCCGGCCGACGTCGCCGTAATAGTGGTCTGCGCCCTGCGCGGGGCGCGGCGCGCCGAAACGCTCCAGCAGCGCGTCGAGATGCGCCCGCTGCGTGCGCGCCGGGTCGGGGTCGTCCTCGTCGGGCTTGAACGCGAAGTGCAGCGCCTGACACGGCGCCAGCACCTCGGCGAAGGGGCGGGCGTGCAGCTCGTTGGTCATCGGATAGCGCAAGGGGTGGTCGGGCGGCAGGGCGCGGGTCATCGCGGTCTCCAGGCGGGGCGCTTCGGCGCCATCATGGAGCGCCGCGCGCGGCGACGCACGGTAAAAATGATGCGCCGCAGCAGGGGCGCGCGCAGTTCAGCTCAGCGCGGCGCGGCGTTGGCCAGCCGCAGCAGCGCGCGCTCCAGCAGCGCGGCGGGCGGGGCGTTCGAGCCGCCGCGCAGCGCGGCGTCGGTCTCATAGAGCGTCTCGAGCGCGCGCTCCAGCCGCGCCGCGCCCCAGCGCCGCGCCTGCGCCGCCGCCCGGTCGCGCCGCGACGGCGGCTGAATCCGCATCAGCGCGCCGCCCGCCTGCGCGCCTGCGGCGGCCACGGCGTGCAGGGCGCGGACATGGCGGGCCGCCGCGATCGCCAGCGCCACGCCGCCGCCGCCCTGCGCCGCCAGCCGCGCAAGCTGGGCGCGCAGAACCGCCGTCTCGCCGTCGAGCGCCGCGTCGATCGCCGCGTCCGCAGCCGCCTCGCCGAACGGCGGCGCGCAGGCGGCCACGTCCGCCGCGCTCAACGCCCCCTCCGCCTCGCGGGCGTAGAGCGCCAGCACCTCGACCAGCCGCGCCAGCGCGCCGCGATCCATGCCTTGCGAGAGCGCCTGCAACAGCTCCAGCGCCTCGGGCGCCGGGTCGCGCGCGCCCGCCGCCGCCAGCATCGCCGCCAGCGCCCGCGCGTCGGGCGCTTCGGCGTAGCACGGCGCCGCCACCGCCGCCTTGGCGCCCTCGAACAGCGCGCGCAGCGCCGATTTCCCCGTCAGCGCGTCCGCCGTGACCAGCAGGAACGCCTCCGGCGCCGCCGCGCCCGCCAGCGCCGCCCCGATCAGCGGCGCAAGGCCGTCGGTCGCCTGCGTCACCAGCACCGCGCGCGGGCCGGGAAAGAAGCCCTGCGCGCGCAAGGCGGCGTCGAGCGCGGCGGGATCGGCGCGCAGGTCCGCGCCGGTCAGCCGGGCAAGCCGCATCTCCGCCTCCGCGTCCGGCCCCAGCAATTTGCCCAGAAGCTGATCGCGCCGCTCGGCCACCTGACCCGCATCGGCGCCGAAGATCAGCGCGCCCGCGACGCCGGGCTTTGGCGCGGCGCAGAACCGCGCCGCCTCCGCGCCGGAAAGCTTCATGCGCGCGTCATGCCGCGGGCGCCTCGGGCAGCGTCGCCAGCCGCGCGAACACCCGCTCCGCCAGATCCTCGGCCACCCGCCGCTCGGCGTCGCGCCGCGCGATTCGCGTGGCGTAGGGCGAGGCCAGCGTGCTGTAGCCCGAAGACGAGGTCACCACGCCCTGCGCGATCTCGGCGCCGTCGCGCCCGCGCACCAGCCGCCAGCGCGCCTCGCCGGTCACGCTGAAGCGGGTCACGTCGTCCTGCCGGGTGATCGCCAGCCCCTCGTCGCTCAGCGACAGCGCCACCGTCAGCGTAAAGGCCGCCTCGGGGCGCGGATCGTCGAGCCGCCGCCGCAGCCGGTCGCGGAACTGGAAGCCCAGCCGCCCGTCGGCGCCGCTGACCGCCACCTCGCCGCGCAGGGCGCCCGCCGCGCCGCCCTGCTCGCCGTAGAGCGGCTGAAAGCCGCAGCCGCTCAGCACCCCGGCCGCCGCCGCGCCCGCGATCAGACGCAGCGCGCGGCGCCGTGCGGCGCGCGGGTCAGGCGACGACATTGACGATCCGCCCCGGCACCACGATCACCTTGCGCGGCGCTGCGCCGCCAAGGATGCGCGCCACGTCGGGGTCGGCCAGCGCCAGCGCCTCGACCGCGGCGGCGTCGGCGTCCGCCGCCACCTCGATCTCGGCGCGGCGCTTGCCGTTGACCTGCACGGCGAGGCGGATGGTGTCGTCGCGGGTCAGCGCCGGATCGGCGACGGGCCAGCGCGCCTCGGCCACGATGCCGGGGCAGCCCAGCGCCGCCCACATCTCCTCGGCCAGGTGCGGCGTCATCGGCGCGGTCAGCAGCGCGAAGGCCTCGAACGCCTCGCGCCGGGCGGCGGGGGCGGCTTCGGGCGCGCGCGCCAGCGCGTTGGCGAACTCGTAGAGCCGCGCCACCGCCTTGTTGAAGGCGAATCCCTCGATGTCGGCGGTCACCCCGGCGATGGTCTTGTGCGTCGCGCGGCGCAGCGCCAGCGCCTCGGCGCCGTCCTCGGGCGCGCTCCCGTGCGGCGGCAGGCCGGGCAGGGCGGCGTGCAGCAGCCGCCACACCCGCTGGACATGGCGGCTGGCGCCCTCGACGCCGGCGGCGGTCCACTCGACATCGCGCTCGGGCGGGCTGTCGGACAGCATGAACCAGCGCGCCACGTCGGCGCCGTAGTCGGCGATGATCCGCTCTGGATCGACCACATTCTTCCTGGATTTCGACATCTTGACCGACGGGCCGACCGCCACCGGCGCCCCTGTGGCGCGCTCGATCATTCCTGCGGGCCCGACCTCGACCTCCTCGGGCGCCAGCCACCGCCCGTCGGCGCTGCGATAGGTCTCGTGGCAGACCATGCCTTGCGTAAACAGCGCGTCGAACGGCTCGGCGCATTTCGCGGGCAGATGCCCTGTCCTGTGCATCGCGCGGGCGAAGAAGCGCGCATAGAGCAGGTGCAG
>CAZRFB010000371.1:0-1692 GCA_964599185.1 uncultured Rhodobacterales bacterium
GTCCGCCGCGCGCGCGATGGCGGCGACTTCTTCCTCGGGTTTGCGCGCCAGATTGGCCAGTTGCATCTTCATGCGCATGTTGGGCTGAAAGCGCGCGCGGTGGCGGCTGAGGAAATCCCAGTAGAGCGTGGTGAACGGGCACGCCTTCGGCCCGGTCGCCTGTTTGGGATCGTAGCGGCACGACCGGCAGCAATCCGACATGCGGTCGATGTAGGCGCCGCTGGCGCAATAGGGCTTGGTGCCCATCACGCCGCCGTCGGCGTGCTGGCTCATGCCCAGCATGTTGGGCAGGGACACCCAGTCGATGGCGTCGAGATACATCTCCATGTGCCACTCATGCGTGCGGCGCGGGTTGGCGCCCCACAGCATCAGGAACAGCCCCAGCACCATCAGCCGCTGGATGTGGTGGGCGTAGCCCTCGCGCAACAGCTGCCCCAGCGCGTCGCGCAGACAGGCCATGTCGGTCTCAGCCGTCCAAAAGAACGCCGGGATCGGCGCGTCGGCGCCCAGCGCGTTGCGCGTCGCATATTCAGGCATCAGCGCCCAATAGACGCCGCGCGTGAACTCCCGCCAGCCCAGTATCTGGCGCACGAAGCCCTCCACCGCGTTCAGCGGCGCGCGGCCCTGCGCATGGGCCGCCAGCGCCGCCTCGCAGACCTCGCGCGGATTCAGCAGCTTGAGGTTCAGCGACGACGACAGCCGCGCGTGCCACAGCGTCGCGTGGCCCATGGCGATGGCGTCCTGATGGTCGCCGAAGCGGGCGAGGCGGTCGTCGATGAAGGCGCGCAGATGCGCCAGCGCCGCCTTGCGCGTCACCGGCTCGGCGAAGCCCTGGGTCGAGCCGGGCGCGTCGGGAAAGCGCGTCTCGACCATGCGCATCACGTCGAGCGTGACGGCGTCGGGCGCGTCGTGCGGGCGGCGCGGCGTCAGGCCGGGGCCGTCGCGGCCAAAGCTCTTGCGGTTGTCCTTGTCGAAGTTCCACGCCCCGCCCAGCGGCGCGCCCGCGTCGTCCATCAGCCAGCCGGTGCGCCGCCGCATCGCGCGGTAGAAATCCTCCATGATGAAGCGCTTGCGGTCGCCCTTCAGCGCCGCCCAGTCGTCGGGGCTGGTCAGGAAGTGCCGCTCCTCCACCAGCCGCAGGTCCGGCGCCGCCCCGGTCAGCGCCTGCAACACCCGCCAGTCGCCGGGGCGGGCGAGCACGACCTCCTGCGGCTTATGCTCAGCGATGGCGACGCGCAGGCTGTCGGCCAGCGTCTGCGGCGCGCCCTCGTCATCGAGACGGCGATAGAGCACGCTGCGCCCCCCGGCGCGCTGGGCGTCGGCGAAGTGGCGCATGGCGGAGAAGAACAGCACCAGCTTTTTCTTGTGCTGGCGCAGATAGGTCGCCTCCTCCTGCGCCTCGGTCATCAGGATCGCGTCGCGCGCGGGGTCGAATCCGTCGAGCGCGGCGCTGTCGGCGTCGAGCTGGTCGCCGCAGATCACCACAAGGCGGCGCAGGCTCATGGCTTCTTCGCCTCCCGGCGGCAGCGGTCGGAGCAATAGCGCACTTCAGCCCAGACCTTTTCCCACTTCTTGCGCCAGACGAACGGTCGCCCGCAGGCGGCGCAGGGCTTGGACGGCAGGTCGGCCTTCTTCACCATCTTCGCCATGGTCAGAACGCGAACGCGGTCTGGCGCGGGTCGGGCCGCGCGC
>CAZRFB010000372.1:0-20545 GCA_964599185.1 uncultured Rhodobacterales bacterium
TCCATGGTCATCTCCTCCATGCCGGCGGCGGGCTTGATCGAGACGCCGCCGGTGTCGAAGATCACCCCCTTGCCGACCAGCGCCAGCGGCGCTTCGTCGCCGCCGCCCCGCCAGCGCATCACCACCAGCTTGGTCTCGTTGGCCGAGCCGTGGCCCACCGCCAGCAGGCAGCGCATCCCCAGCTTTTCCAGCTCAGGTTCGCCGAGGATCTCGACCTCAAGCCCCAGCTCGCCCATCGCCGCCAGCCGCGCGGCGTAGTCGTCGGTGGTCAGGATGTTGGCCGGCTCGTTGACCAGATCGCGGGTGAAGAACACGCCCTCCGCCACGGCGGCCATCGGGCCGGAGAGCCGCGCCACCGCCTCCGGCGCATCGGTGGCGAAGGTCAGCTTGCGCGGCGCGCCGCCATTGTCGCCGTTCTCGCGCTTCGTCTTGTAGGTGTCGAAGTCGTAAAGCCGCAGCGCGGCGCCGAAGGCGATCTCGGCCTGCGTCGCGGCGTCGCCGTCGCCATAGAGCACGGCGGCGCCCGCGCCCAGCTTCACCGCCGCCGCCGCACCCGCGCGGCGCGCGTCCGCCGCCGTCTCGCCCAGCGCCGCGACCACCAGCCGCTCGGCGGCCAGCCCGGACGGGAACGCCAGCACCGCCGCGTCGCCGGGCTTGTTGCGAAAGCCCTTCGAGGCGACCAGCCGCGCCACGGCGCCGCCGCTGGCCGCATTCGCCGCCGCCGCCGCCGCGCCCAGCGCGCCGTCGGCGCGCACGAACACCGCCGCCGCCCCGCCTGCGCCGCCGATGGGCGCGGCCTCGTGCGCGACGTAGCTGATTTCGACGGGGTTGGTCATGACTGGCTCCGGCTGGGATCTGTGATAAGCCATGCCTAACCGGTTGCGCCGCCGCGGCCAAGCGGGAGCACTGGCGACATGGGAGCGCGCCCTGATCACCCGTTATGTCCTGCGTGAACTGCTGAAGCCGTTCGGGTTCTTCCTGATCGTGTTCACCGGCGTGATCTGGCTCACCCAGTCGCTGCGGGTGATCGACACCGTCGTGAACAGCGGCCAGGGCGCGGGGGTGTTTCTTGAGTTCTCGGTGCTGCTGCTGCCCGCCGCGATGAGCATCGTCATGCCGATCGCCGCCTTCGCCGCGACGCTCTACACCGTGAACCGGCTGTTCGCCGACAGCGAGATCGTGGCGATGATCGCCGCGGGCATGAGCGGCGTGCGGCTGGCGCGGCCCGTGGCGCTGTTCGGCCTCGCCGTGATGGCGCTGATGGCGGTGGTCACGCTGTGGCTGGCGCCGCTGGCCACCCGCGAGATGCGCGCGCGCGTGCACGACCTGCGCGCCGACATCGCCAACGCGCTGATCTTCGAGGGCCGGTTTCTGCATCCCGCCGCCGGACTGACGGTCTATGTCCGCGAGAACACGCCCGGCGGCGAGATGCTGGGCGTCTTCGTGCATGACCAGCGCGACCCGGCGGCCGAAGTCACCTACACCGCGCGCAGCGCCCTGATGGCGCGCACCGACGACGGCCCGCGGCTGGTGATGTATGACGGCGCAGCGCAGCGCCGCGAGATGCGCGACGACAGCCTGTCGCTGCTGCAGTTCGACAGCCTGGTGTTCGACCTGTCGCAGTTCATGAACGGCGACGACGCGCGCAACCCGCGCCCCTCGGAGCGGTTCATCGGCGACCTGCTGGCGCCCAGCGCCGCCGATCTGGCGGCGACGGCGCTCAGCCGCCTCTACGCCGAGGGCCACGACCAGTTGAGCGGGCCGCTCTATGCGCTGGCGCTGCCGCTGATCGCGCTGGCGGCCATCGTCGGGCCGGGCTTCAGCCGCAGCGGCTATGCGCTGCGCGTGGCGGCGGCGGTGGCGCTGGCGGTCGGGCTGCGCATGGGCGGCTTTGCGGCCAAGTCGGCGGCGGCCGGCGCCGCCGATCTGTGGCCGCTGCTCTACGGGCCGCCGCTGCTGGGCGTCGCCGCCGCGCTGTGGATGCTGGCGCGGCGCAGCCCGCCGGGGTTTGCGCGCCAGCGGCCGACGCCGGGCGTCCAGGCATGAGCGCCCAGCCATGAGCGCCCAGCCATGAGCGCAACGCTTTCCGCCTATATCGCGCGCCGCTTTCTGGTGACGCTGTTCTGGGCGTTCGCCGTGGTCTGCCTGATCATCTTTCTCGGCAATCTGCTGGAGATGCTGCGCCGCAGCGCGTCGGGCGACGCCAGCTTCGTCAACGTCGCCGCCATCGCGGCGCTGCAGACGCCGACGACGGCGCTCACCGCCTCGCCGTTCATCATCATGCTGGCGACGCTGGCCGCCTTCGCGCGGCTGGCGCGGGCCTCGGAACTGGTGGTGACGCGCGCCGCCGGGGTTTCGGCCTGGGCGCTGATCGCGCCGGTGGTGCTGTCGGCGGCGCTGCTGGGCGTCGCGTCGGTCACCGCGTTCAACCCCATCGCGGCGGCGACGCAGCAACGCGCCGAAACGCTGGAGGCCCGCCACCTTTCCGGGCGCGCCAGCCGCCTCTCGATCTCCGGCGAGGGGCTGTGGCTGCGGCAGGGCGACGGCGCCGGTCAGACCGTGATCCACGCGCGCGCCGCCAACAGCACGGCGACGGAGTTGCGCGACGTGACGCTGTTCGCCTTTGACGCCGGGGGCATCGTGCTGTCGCGCACCGACGCGACGGAGGCGGTGCTCACGCCCGGCGCCTGGCGGCTGCGCGACGCGGTGCGGCGCGACATCACGCGCACGCCGGGCGCCGACGCGCTGTCGGCGCAGGCGACCGCCTTCGCGACGCTCGACACGCCGACCGATCTGACCAGCGGGCAGATCATCGACAGCTTCGAATCGCCCGAGTCGATCTCGTTCTGGTCGCTGCCGGGCTTCATCGCCACGCTGGAGGCGGCGGGGTTTTCGGCGCGCCGTCACCGGCTGCACTGGCAGGCGCAGCTTGCGCTGCCGCTGCTGTTCGCCGGCATGGCGATGATCGGCGCGGCGTTCTCGATGCGCCATGCGCGGCTGGGCGGGCTGGGGCTGATGGCGCTGGCGGCGGTTCTGGCCGGTTTCGGGTTCTATTTCATCGCCGATCTGGCCAAGGCGCTGGGCGCTTCGGGCGCGATACCCGTGGCGCTGGCGGCCTGGGCGCCGCCAGCATCGACCGTTCTTGTCGCCGCAGGCTTGCTGCTGCATCTTGAAGACGGCTAGGGTCTGCGCGCCGGACGCCGAGGCCCCGGCGCGCACCGGAGTTTCCGCCATGCCGCCCTCGCCCCGAACCAGCGCCAGACGATGCGAAAGGCGGCGCCTCCCGCACAACGCCGCGCCGCGCGCCGCCGCGCTCGCCGCGCTGCTTGGCGCCTGCGTCGCCGGGGCCGCCGCCGCGCAATCGACGCCGGAGCTTGTCGGATCGCTGGAGACGACGCCGGTGGCGCTGGTGGCCGACACCGTGGAGTTCGACGAGCGCAGCGGGCTGCTGACCGCCAGCGGCGCGGTCGAGGTGTATCAGGGCGCGCGCACGCTGACCGCCTCCAGCATCGTTTATGACAGCGCCTCGGGCCGCATTCGCGCCGAAGGGCCGCTCGCGCTGCGCGACGGCGCGGGAACAACCCTGCTCGCCGACAGCGCCGAGATCGACGGTGCGCTGCGCGACGGCATCGTGACCGGCGCCCGCGCGCTGATCGGCGGCGGCGCGGGCGCGATGGCGGCGGTGGAGGGGCGGCGGATCGACGGGCGCTACACCGCGCTCTCCCGCGTCACCTATTCATCGTGCGTGGTGTGCGCCGCCTCGCCGACGCCGCTGTGGAGCATCCGCGCCAACCGCGTGATCCACGATCAGGTCGCGCGCGACGTGCACTACGAAGACCCGGTTTTCGAGGTGCTGGGCGTCCCGGTCGCGTGGCTGCCCTATTTCAGCCACGCCGACCCCGGCGTGAAGCGGCGCTCGGGCTTTCTGGCGCCCGAGTTCAAGCGCGCCTCGACCTATGGCGTCGCGACCAGGATCCCGTATTTCATCGTGCTCGACGACACCCGCGACGCCACCATCACCGCGTTTCCGACCAGCAAGGACGGCCCGATCCTTGAGGGCGAGTATCGCCAGCGGTTCGACAACGGCGGCTTCACCCTTGCGGGCAGCATCGGCGCGCTCGACATCGAGGAAGGTCAGGGGCGCGAGGTCCGCAGCCACATCTTCGGCGACGGCCGCTTCGACGTCTCCGCGCTCGGCTTTGGCGCGGGAGCGGTCGCGGGTTTTGACCTGGCGCTGACCAGCGACGACGGCTATCTGCGCCGCTACGACTTCACCAACGACGACCGTCTGACGACGGAGGTGTTTCTGGAGCGGTTCGGCGCGCGCGATTATTTCAGCCTGGCGGCCGTGAGCTTCCAGTCGCTGCGCGAGGGCGAATCCGGCGGCTCGATCCCGTTCGCCCTGCCCGAATTCGCCATCCGCCAGGTGGTGGACGAGCGGGTGACCGGCGGCGAAGTGGGGTTCGAGGCGAGCGGCGTGGCGCTGACGCGCACCGACGGGCGCGACGTGGCGCGCTTCTCGCTCGGCGTCGATTACGACCGCGAGGTGATCGCCGACATCGGGCTTGTGCTGCGCGGCTTTGGTGCGGCGCGGGCGGATTTCTATCACGTCGCGGACGATCCCGCCTTCGACACCGGCGTGATCACCCGTCTTGCGCCGCATGTCGGCGCCGAGGCGCGCTATCCGCTGATCGCGCGCGGCGAGGGTCTGGCGCATCTGCTGGAGCCGGTGGCGCAGCTGGTGGTGGCGCCGAACGGGCTGAACAACAGCGAGATCCCGAACGAGGACAGCCTGATCGTCGAATTCGACGAGACCAACCTGCTCGACCCCAACCGCTTTCCCGGCTTCGATCAGGTCGAGAGCGGCGCGCGCGTCAACCTTGGCCTGCGCTACGCCCGCATCGCCGACGACCCGTTCATCCTCGACGCCAGCATGGGGCGGGTGTTCCGGCTGTCGGAGGAGTCGTCGTTCTCGCCCGGCTCAGGTCTGGTGGACAACGCGTCCGATTATGTGGGCGCCTGGACGGTGGGCTATGCGCCCTGGTTCACGGTGTCGAACCGGTTTCGCGTGTCCGACAGCCTGACGGTGGCGCGCAACGAATTCACGGGGCATCTGGAGGGCGGGCCGGTCACGCTCGACGCGGGCTATGTGTTTCTGGCCGAGGACGCGGTGGCCGGCGCGCTGGATGACCGCGAGGAGGCGACGCTGGACGCCACGCTGGCGCTTGACCGCAACTGGTCGCTGCGCGGCTTCGCGCGCCGCGACATGACCAACGACGCGTTCATCCGCGCCTCCGGCGCCATCGCCTACCGCAACGAATGCGCGGCGCTAGAGCTGTTTGTCGAGCGCGATTTCACCGACACGACCGATTCGCCGCCGTCCACCAACGTCGGCGTGCGGGTGCGCCTGTTCGGCGCGGCGGATGGCGCCGGGGCGCGTTCTGCGGTATGCGGTCCTGCGGCGGTCGCCGCTGACTGACGCTGATTAAACCGAAGGATTGCCGATGCTGCGGCGCGCGCTTCTCACCCTGATGACCGTCACGCTGTTCGCCCTGACGGCGGCCGCCCCGCAGGCGCAGACCGCGTTTGCGCCGGTCGCGCTGGTCAACGACACCGTGATCACCCACTACGACCTTGAACAGCGGATGCGGCTGCTGGTGGTCAACGGCGCGCCGCAGGGGCCGCAGCTGCGCAGCATCGCGCTGGAGCAGCTGGTGGTGGACCGTGTGCGCCTGGACGCGGCGAAGCGCGCAGGCGTCACGCCCGCGCGCAGCGCCATCGACGCGGCGGTGGAGGACTACGCAAAGCGGCGCAACACCACCGTCGCCGGGCTGGAGCAGCAGCTCGCGCGCGCGGGCGTCGCGCGCAAGACGCTGGAGGACGGCCTCGCCGCCGAACTCGGCTGGGTTGAGACCGTGCGCCGCCGCTTCGGCGCAAGGGCCGAGCCGACCGACCCCGAGATCGATCAGGAAATGGCGCTGACGGCCGCCGGACAGACCCGCTCGTTCCGCATCGGCGAGATCGTGCTGCCCTTCGCCGGGCGCGGCGAAGCGCGCACCCGCGCGCTGGCCGATGAGCTTTCCGCCACGCTCGCCCGCGGCGGCGACTTCGCGCAGGCGGCGCGGCGCAACAGCGCCTCGCCCAGCGCGGCGCAGGGCGGCGATGTGGGCTGGGTGCCGGAATCGGGCCTGCCGCCGGCGATCGTGGAGGCGCTGGGCGCGCTGAGCGAAGGCGGCGTCACCGCGCCGATCCCGATCACCGGCGGCCTTGCGGTGCTCAAGCTGATCGAGACCCGCAGCGAGGCGGCCAACGCCATCGGCGCCGCCACGGTCGAGGTGATGTCGGTGCAGGGCGTTGGGCGCGCCGCGCAGGGGCAGGTGGCGGCGCTGGCGGCGCAAGCCCCCGGGTGTGAGACGGCGCCCGCGCTGGCGCAGGCGGCGGGCCTGCGCGTCCAGAAGTCTGAACCCACCGACCTCGCCGCCCTGCCGCCGCAGGTGCGCAACGCGGTCAGCGCGCTGGAGGTCGGCGAGATCAGCGCGCCGGTGCGCACCCAGGACGGCGCCGTGGCGTTCATCCTGTGCGCGCGCGTCAGCGGCGCCAGCGCCGAGGCGCGCGAGGCGCTGCGCGGCCGGATGCGCAGCCAGCGGCTGCAGGGCTTTGCGGCGAGCTATCTTCAGGAACTGCGCGCCGAAGCCGTGGTGGAGCTGCGGTGACGGCGCCGCTGGCGCTGACCATGGGCGACCCCGCCGGTATCGGCGGGGAGATCGCGGTCGCGGCGTGGCGCGCAGGCGCGCCGCTGTTCTTCGCCATCGACGACCCCGCGCGCCTCGCCGCGCTGGGCGCCCCGGTCGCGGAGATCGAAGACCCCGCGCAGGCGGAAGCCGTGTTTCCCCTCGCCCTGCCCGTGCTGCCCGAGCGTCTGCCCAAGACCCCCCGCCCCGGCGCGCCCGACCCCGCCAACGCGGCGTCGGTGGTCGCGTCGATCACGCGCGCGGTGGCGCTGACGCAGGCGGGCGCGGCGGCGGCGGTGGTGACGAACCCGATCAACAAGCAGGCGCTGCGCGAGGGCGCGGGCTTCGCCTTTCCCGGCCACACCGAGTTTCTCGCCCACCTCGGCGGCGTGGAGCGCGCGGTGATGCTGCTGGCGGGGCCGCAGCTCAGGGTTGTTCCCGTCACCATCCACGTTTCGCTGGCCGAGGCGGCGCGCAGCCTGAGCGGCGCGGCGATCGTCGCGACGATCCGCATCCTCGCCGCCGCCCTGCGCCGCGACTTCGCGCTGCCCGCGCCGCGCATCGCGGTCGCCGGGCTGAACCCGCACGCGGGCGAAGGCGGCGCCATGGGGCGCGAGGAGATCACGATCATCGCGCCCGCGCTCGACGCCCTGCGCGCCGAGGGGATCGACGTGCGCGGCCCGCTGCCCGCCGACACGATGTTTCACGCCGCCGCCCGCGCGCGCTATGACGCCGCCGTGTGCATGTATCACGATCAGGCGCTGATCCCGATCAAGACGCTGGACTTCGAGCGCGGCGTTAACGTGACGCTGGGTCTGCCGTTCATCCGCACCTCGCCCGACCACGGCACCGCCTACGACATCGCCGGACAGGGCGTCGCCAGCCCGGTCAGCCTGATCGAGGCGCTTCGGCTGGCGGCGTCGATGGCCCGGTCGGGCGCCGGATCGGTCGCCGGGGCGCGGGCGGGATGATCCAGCCGGACGGCCTGCCGCCGCTGCGCGAGGTGATCGCGCGGCACGGGCTGGCGGCGAAGCGGTCGCTGGGCCAGAACTTTCTACTCGACCTGAACCTGACCGGGCGCATCGCGCGCGCGGCGGGCGACCTCAGCCAGACCGACGTGCTGGAGATCGGCCCCGGCCCCGGCGGGCTGACGCGCGCGCTGCTGATGCACGGCGCGCGGCGGGTGGTGGCGGTGGAGCGCGACGCGCGCTGCCTGCCTGCGCTGGCCGAGATCGCCGCGCGCTGGCCGGGGCGGCTGGAGGTGGTGGCGGGCGACGCGCTGACGCTCGACGCCGCGCCGCTGCTGGGCCGCCCTGCGGCGGTGGTGGCCAACCTGCCCTACAACATCGGCACCGAACTGCTGGTGCGCTGGCTGCGCGCCGATTTTCCGCCGTGGTGGACGCAGCTGACGCTGATGTTCCAGCGCGAGGTGGCCGAACGCATCGTCGCGGCGCCCGGCTCGGGCGCCTATGGGCGGCTTGGCGTTCTGGCGGGGTGGCGTACGCAGGCGCACATCCTGTTCGATATTCCCGCCAGCGCCTTCACGCCGCCGCCCAAAGTCACCTCATCGGTGGTGTCGCTCACGCCGCGCGCGGCGCCGCTGGCCCCCGCCCCGCTGACGGCGCTGGAGGCCGTCACCGCCGCCGCCTTCGGCCAGCGGCGCAAGATGCTGCGGCAGGCGCTCAGGACGCTGGGCGTGGCGCCCGCGCCGCTGCTGGCGGCGGCGGGCGTCGAGCCGACGGCGCGGGCCGAAACCCTGACCATCGAGGCGTTCTGCGCGCTGGCGCGCGCGTTCGCGGCGCAAGGTCAGTCGGCGGTCGCCTGATCGGCCGCCGCCGGGCTGGGCGTCTCGCCGCCCGCCGCATCCGCGTCGGCGACGCGGCGGCGGCGCCTGCGCGGCGCGGGTTTCTCCGGCGCCGCATCAGCGGCGGCGGCTTCTGGCGCCGCGGTCTGGGGCGCCGCGGGCTGCTGCGCCGCGGTCTGCTGCGCCGCGGTCTGGGGCTCTGCGGTCTGCTGCGCTGCGGACTGGGGCTCTGCGGTCTGCGGCGCCGCATCGCCGGGCGCGGCGACTTCAGGCGCGAATGAGACGGGCGCGGCGTCGGCGGGCGCTGCGTCCTGCTGCGCTGCGTTCTGCGCCGCTGCGTTCTGCGGCGGCGCGCTGTCTGACGCGGCGTTCTCCGGCGTGGCGACCGGCCCGAGGCCGGCGTCGTCAAGCGTGTCGATGGTGTCAAACGCCTCGGGCGTGTGCGCGACCGGGGCGCCCTCACGCCGCCGCTCACCGCCGCGCGGCGCCGGATCGTCACGCCGGGGGCGATCCGCGTCGCGGTCCCGACGGGACCGCTGCTCGCCGCCCTCGCTGCGCACCCTTTCTTCGCCGCCTTCGCGGCGGGCTCTCTCTTCGCCGCCTTCGCGGCGCACCCTCTCTTCGCCCCCTTCGCGGCGCACCCTCTCTTCGCCGCCTTCGCGGCGGGGCCGGTCATTGTCGCGGAGGCGCTCCTGGCCCTGCTCACGGCGCGGGCGATCTTGGCTGCGCGGCTGGTCCCTGGGGTCGGCGGACTGCGCCACGCCGTTCGCCTGCGGCGCCGCACGTTCGTCATGCTGCGGCGCCGGGCGCTCGGGCTGGGTGAAGCGGTCCACAAAACCCTCGAAATCGTCGTCGTCGCGGCCCGACTCGTCGCCCTCGCGCTGGCCGCCGGGCTGGCCCTGCGCCCGGCGATCGTCCAGCGCCTGTTGCGCGGCGCTCAGCAGGCGGATGTAGTGCTCGGCGTGCTGGAGGAAGTTCTCCGACATCACCCGGTCGCCCGAGGTCTGGGCGTCGCGCGCCATGTTGAGATATTTCTCGATGATCTGTTGCGGCGTGCCGCGCACCTTGCCCTCCGGCCCCGCGCTCTCATAGACGCGGCTGGAGACGTTGCCGATGGGCTTGCGACCGCTCTTGTTGCGGTTGTTGCGGTTCTTGTTGGGTGGTCTCATCTGCACTGTTGGTTCACCTTTTGCCCGAGGGTCGGCCGGGCGCACGATGCAAGGCGCGCGCGCTGAAGCGCCTTGCGCCCCGCCATCCGCCTTGCATGCCCGATATCGCGATCTGTATCGCGCGCCAGCGTTCCCCCGACGCACGCCCTCGCGCGCATCCGCTGCACATGCAGCTTATAACGCCGCCGCGCGCGCAAACAACAGCTAATCGCGCCGCACGCGGACAACGCGCGCGCGCCCGTCCAGATCGGCGCGGATCCCGATCGCCCCCAGCCCGGCGGCGCGCAACAGCGCGGCCACGTCCTGCGCCTGCCCGGCGCCGACCTCGAAGAACGCCGCGCCGCCGGGCGCCAGCGCCGCCGCCAGCCCGGCGGCGATGGCGCGATAGGCGTCCAGTCCGTCGGCGCCGCCGTCCAGCGCCAGCGCCGGCTCGGCGCGCACCTCGGGCGACAGCGCGTCCATCTCGGCGCGGGTCAGATACGGCGGATTGGCGGCGATCACGTCAAAGCGCCCCTCGACGTCGCGCAGCCAGTCTCCCGCGACAAACCGCGCCCGCGCCGCCAGCCCCAGCGCGTGGGCGTTGCCGCGCGCCACGTCAAGCGCCGCTTCGCTGGCGTCCACGCCAAGGCCCTGCGCCTGCGGCCACGCCGCCAGCAGGCTGAGCAGGATGCAGCCCGAGCCGACGCCCAGATCCAGCACCCGCGCGGGCGCGGCCTCCTCCAGCGCCCAGGCGACCAGCGCCTCGGTCTCGGGCCTGGGGTCGAGCACCGCCGCGCTCACCGCAAAGCGGCGCCCCCAGAATTCCCGCGCGCCGGTGACATGGCTGAGCGGCGCGCGCGCCGCGCGCCCCGCCACAAGCGCGTCAAACCGCGCGGCCTCCGCCGCGCCCATCGGCGCGTCGAGCGCGGCGGACAGCGCAAACGCCTCCAGCCCGCTTGCGTGGCGCATCAGAAGCCGCGCGTCGCGCGCCGCGCCCTCGATGCCCGCCGCCGCCAGCCGCGCGGTCGCCGCCTTCAGCGCTGCCGCGCGGGTGGCTTGTCCGGTCACGTCTCCATCTCGGCCATGCGCGCCGCCTGATCCGCCGCCGCCAGCGCATCGGCCACCTCGTCCAGATCGCCCTGCATGATCTGGTCGAGCCGGTAGAGCGTGAGGTTGATGCGGTGGTCGGTCATGCGGCCTTGCGGAAAGTTGTAGGTGCGGATGCGCTCGGAGCGGTCGCCGGAGCCGACCTGCCCCTTGCGCTCGGCGGCGCGGGCGTCGTCGGCCGTGCGGCGGGCCTTGTCGAACAGCCGCGCGCGCAGCACCTCCATCGCGCGGGCGCGGTTCTGGTGCTGCGATTTTTCGGCGGAGGTCACCACGATGCCGCTCGGCAGATGGGTGATGCGCACCGCGCTGTCGGTGGTGTTGACGTGCTGGCCGCCGGCGCCGCTGGCGCGCATGGTGTCGATGCGGATGTCCTCGGGGCGGATCTCGACGTCCACCTCCTCGGCCTCGGGCAGCACCGCCACCGTGGCGGCGGAGGTGTGGATGCGGCCCTGCGCCTCGGTGGCGGGCACGCGCTGCACCCGGTGGACGCCCGATTCGAACTTGAGCCGCGCGAACACGCCCTCGCCGCGCACCGCCGCCACCACTTCGCGATAGCCGCCCAGCTCGGCGGGGCTTTCGTCGAGCAGCTCGACGCGCCAGCCCTTCACCTCCGCGTAGCGGCAATACATGCGGAACAGATCGCCCGCGAACAACGCCGCCTCGTCGCCGCCGGTCCCGGCGCGGATCTCGAGGATCGCCGGGCGCGCGTCGGCCTCGTCGCGCGGCAGCAGGGCGAGCGTCACGGCGCGCTCGGCCTCGGGCAGCTTCGCGCGCAGCGCCGACAGCTCCTCCTGCGCCAGCGCGCGCATCTCCGGCTCGGCCAGCAGCGCCTCGGCGCCCGCGATGTCGGCGGTCAGCCGCCGCCACGCCTGCACCTGCGCGATCACCGGCCGCAACTGCGCGTATTCGCGCGACAGCCGGATGAAATCGGCGCCGCCGCCCCCGGCGGAGAGCTTCGCCTCAAGGAACTCGAACCGCGCGATCAGCGCCTGCACTTTGTCATCGGGGATCATGGGCGCGGTCTTTCGCCTGCGCGGGCCGCGCGGTCAAGCCGCGCGCTCAGCACGCTCGCGCGCAAGCCCGGCTTGCGCTAAACTGAACGCCATGAGAACGCTGGTCGCGATCCTCGTCACTCTCGCCGCGCCGCTGGCCGCGCAGGACTATCACCAGACGCGGCCCAGGCCGAAGGACGGCTTCTCCTATCCCGATTGCTACTGCACCAATCGCGGCGCGCGGGTGGAGTTGGGCGATACCGCCTGCCTGCGCGTGGACGGGCGCAGCTTCACCGCCCGCTGCGCGATGTCGCTCAACACTCCGGCCTGGCGCAAGGAGCGCGACGGCTGCGCGCCCGAAGGCCTCAGCCGGATGTCGCCGCCAGCCAGCGCCCGACCCGCGCGCGGTTGACGCCCATGTCGCTGTAGCCATAGCGCGAGCGCGACCATACGGCGAGCGCGGCGCCGCCCTCCACCGCCACCGCGCGCACGGATATGTAATCGGGCCAGCCGAACATGGCGGAGCGCTGCACATAGGTCGCAAACAGCGCCTCCGTCCCGCCCGCCAGCCGCGTCACCCGCGCGTCGGCCATGGCGGCGGCGTCGAAGCGGCGCATCAGCGCCTCGGGCGGCATCGCGAAAACCGGGCTGACGACCGCATCCGCCGCGCCGCCCTGCGGCAGGATGCGCGCCTCGTTGGGACGCCCGGTGCTGGCGTCCGACAGCGGATCGACATGCCACGCGGCGGGGTCGTCCGGCGCCAGCCGCACATAGGCGGCCCCCGCCACCGCCGCGGCCAGCAGCAGCGCGACCAGCCACAGCGCCACGCGCCGCATCACTCCGCCGCCTGCGAAAGCACGCGGGCGGCCTCGATTTCCTCTGCCTTTTTCTCAACCAGTTCAACCAGATGGTCGAGCATCTTCGCGTTGTCGATCTTGTGGTCCTGCAAGCCGGCGAGATAGACCATGCCCGCGCCGGCGCCGCCGCCGGTGAAGCCGATGTCGGTCTCGCGCGCCTCGCCCGGCCCGTTCACCACGCAGCCGATGATCGACAGCGTCATCTGCGTCTTGACATGCTCAAGCCGCTTTTCGAGGGCTTCGACGGTGCGGATCACGTCAAAGCCCTGCCGCGCGCAGGACGGGCAGGAGATGATCGTCACGCCGCGATGGCGCAGGTTCAGCGACTTCAGGATGTCGTAGCCGACCTTCACCTCCTCGACCGGATCGGCCGAAAGGCTGACGCGCAGCGTGTCGCCGATCCCGCCCCAGAGCAGGTTGCCCAGCCCGATCGCGCTCTTGATCGTGCCCGCGCGCAAGCCGCCCGCTTCGGTCACGCCCAGATGCAGCGGATGGTCGCAGGCGTCGGCCAGCGCCTGATAGGCGGCGGCGGTCAGGAACACGTCCGAGGCTTTCACGCTGATCTTGAATTCGTGAAAATCGTTGTCCAGTAATATCTTCGCGTGCTCAAGCGCGCTCTCCACCATCGCGTCGGGGCAGGGCTCGGCGTATTTCTCCAGCAGGTGCGGCTCAAGACTGCCGGCGTTGACGCCGATGCGCATCGCGCAGCCGTGGTCGCGCGCCGCCTTGATCACCTCGCGCACCCGGTCGGCCTTGCCGATGTTGCCGGGGTTGATGCGCAGGCAGGCGGCGCCCGCTTCGGCGCTTTCGATGGCGCGTTTGTAGTGAAAGTGAATGTCGGCGATGATCGGCACCGGGCTTTCGCGCACGATTTCGCGCAGGGCGCGGGTGCTGTCCTCATCGGGGCAGGAGACGCGCACGAGGTCGGCGCCCGCCTCGGCGCAGGCGATCACCTGCGCGATGGTGGCGCGCGCGTCCGAGGTGAGCGTGTTGGTCATGGTCTGCACCGTGATCGGCGCGTCGCCGCCCACCGGCACGTTCCCCACCATGATGCGGCGGCTTTGGCGGCGCGCGATGTCGCGCCAGGGACGGATGCTCATCTGCGGTCTCTCAACGACGGAAGCCTGCGCCAGAAACTAGCCCGAAGCGCGGCCTGCGTCGATGGTCATGGCGTCGCGAGCGCGGTTTGCGCCACGCCTGCGGCAGGCTCGGGCCGCGACGCGCCCGCCACCGAGAAAACCCGGCGCACCGCCTCCGCGTCGAGCAGAATGTTGGAGACCACGGCGCCCGGCTGGCCCAGCGGGCCATAGCGCGCGCCGTCAACCTCAAGGAACACGCCGCCGGCGTTGCCCGCGCGCAGGGTGAGACCCTCGGCGCCCTCGGGCGCCCGCCAGACCTGACCGGCCTTCATCAGCGCCTCATGCACCACGCCGCCGGTGGCGTTGCGCACCCGCACCCAGGCGTCGCCGTCCGCGACCAGCGCCACGCCTTTCGGCGCGCCGGGCGCCACACCCACGGGCGCCGCCGCGCTGTCGCTCTCCGCCAGCACCGTCTCCACCGCCGCCGCCACGGCGGCGGCGAGCGCGGGGTCGAGCGGCAGGCTCAGCGCGTCGCCGCCGGGGGCCTGCGGGGCCGCCGCATAGACGCCGCTGCGCGCGGGGTCGAGCGCCGAGATCGGGCCGTCGCGCATCTCCAGCCGGGGCGGCGCGACCTCCTGCATCGCATAGACCGCCGCCAGCGCCGCCGCGTCGATGATCGGCGCGGGCACGGCGCCGGCGCGGGCGATGCGCGTCATGGCGTCGAGATCGGGCGCGGCGGCCAGCGCGTCGGGCGCCTGCGGCAGCGGCGCGAAATCGACGCGCTGGATATTCTCCAGCAGGCTCCACGCGCCATAGCCAAGCCCGCCGACCAGCGCCAGCAGCACCGACAGCGAGCCCAGCCCGCGCAGCGTCGAGCCCAGATCGGCGCTGACCGACGCCGAGCGCGACGCCGCCGCCAGCCGCGACCCTGCGATCACCGCGTCCAGATCGTCGCGCCGATTGCCTGAACCGGCGCCGGAGCGCCCACCTGCGGCGCGCCCGTCCGCAGCGCGCAGATCGGCGGCGCGCCCCGCTGAAACGCCGGTCGGCTCGAACCCCGACTCGGCGCAGAAGCGGCGCAGCACCACGTCCTCATCCATGCCCAGATAGCGGGCGTAGGCGCGGACATAGCCGGTTACAAACCCCTTGTAGGGCACGGCGCCGGGGTTGGAGTTTTCGATGGCGTCGATGTGCGCGGCCTTGATGCGCAGGTCGCGCTGCACGTCCAGCAAGGACTTGCCGAGCGAAGCGCGCTCACCGCGCATCTCATCGCCAAGGCTGACCCGATACGAGTCGAAGCCCCGGAGGGTTGCCGTCCCGGTTGTCGCCATCTCTTGCTCGTCGTCCACGCTGTTTCGCGTTCTTATTACGGGGGCACTGCACCATCAAGCCGACCCGTATCGCCTCGCGCAAAAAGCTACTCTGTTTCCCTTGATTCGTCGGCCCTTTCTTGATGCGCCCGGACCAGTTTTTTTTTCGTTTCCGCGCCGACGCCGCGCAAAAGCGTCGCAAGCCGAAAAATCCCGACGATTGCTCAGTAGATATAGCGGATTTGCTCGGTCCAGTAGCGTTCGATCCGGCGCAGGCCGCTGGCCACCTCGGCGCCCGCCTCGCCGCCGAACAGGCCGCGCGCCGCCAGATCGTCGGCGTGACGGTCGAACAGCGCGCCGACCGACTGCCTGATCGCGCGGCCCTTTTCGGTCAGCTTGATACGCACTGCGCGCCGGTCCACCCCGCACCGCTGGTGGTGCATATAGCCGGCCTCGACCAGTTTCTTGAGGTTGTAGGAGACGTTGGACCCCTGGTAATAGCCGCGCGACTTCAACTCGCCCGCCGTCACCTCGTTGTCGCCGATGTTGAACAGCAGCAGCGCCTGCACCGGGTTCACGTCCAGCAGGCCCAGCCGCTCGAATTCGTCCTTGATCACATCCAGCAACAGACGGTGCAGCCGCTCCACCAGCGCCAGCGTATCGACATAGCGTCCGGTCGGGGCGTCCGCCGGAAGGTCGGACGGCGCGACGACGGCCTTGCCCTGAATGCTCATAGCCTGCTCCCGATGTATTTCACGTTCGTCGCGACATTTCGCGATAAATCGGAACAGTCGGTTAATGCAGGCGAAAATCCGTCAGGATTGGCCGTCGAGATAGCGGATCACGCCGGAAAAGTCGTCGCCGCCGCGCCCGGCGGCGGCCATCATCGCGTAAAGCTGCGTCGCCTGCGCGCCCATCGGCGTGATCGCGCCGGCCGCCTGCGCCGCCTCCATGGCGATTCGCAGATCCTTCAGCATCAGGTCGGCGGCGAACCCCGGCGCATAGCCGCGATTGGATGGCGCCGCCGGAACCGGGCCCGGCGCCGGGCAATAGTCGTTCAGCGACCAGCAGCGCGCCGTCGCGGTCGAGGAGATGTCGTAGAGTTTTTGCGCCTCCAGCCCCAGCTTTGCGGCCAGGTTGAAGCCTTCGCTGACCGCGATCATCTGAATCGCCAGCATCATGTTGTTGCAGATCTTCGCCGCGGCGCCCGCCCCCGGCCCGCCCGCGTGAAAGATGTTCTTGCCCATCGCGCGCAGGATCGGCTGCGCCGCGTCGAAATCCGCCGCCGCCCCGCCGACCATGAACGTCAGCGTCCCCGCCGTCGCGCCGCCGACGCCGCCCGACATCGGGCAATCGAGCATCCTGCGCCCCGCCGCGCCCGCCGCCGCCGAGACGGCGCGCGCGGTCTCGACGTCGATGGTCGAGCAGTCGATGAACAGCGCGCCCGCAGGCGCGGCGGCGAGAATGCCGCCTTCGCCCAGATAAACCGCCCTGACATGCCGCGCGGCGGGCAGCGCCGTCACCACCGCCTCGGCGCCCGCCACGGCGTCCGCCGCGCTGTCGGCCGCCGTCGCCCCCGCGTCGCGCGCCGCCGCCTTGGCCGCGTCGCTGAGGTCGAAGGCGCGCACCGCGTGGCCGGCCTTGAGCAGGTTGCGCAGCATCGGCAGGCCCATGTTGCCCAACCCGACGAATCCGATCGTCGTCCCTGCGGTCGCCATCGCGCTCACCCCTTCTGAAACGGTATTCCGTGATGCGCCGCCACTTGCGCCAGCGCGGGAACATGGCGCGCGTCGGCCGCGGCGGCGCCGCTGATCCAAGCGTAGAGGTCCTGATCGTTCTCGGCGATCATCGCCTCGAAGGCGTCGAGCGCGGCGTCGTCGAGCGCGGCCAGCGGCCCGTCGGCGAACGGCCCCAGCAGCAGGTCCATCTCCTTGGTGCCGCGCCGCCAGCAGCGGATGCGCAGGCGCTTCAGGCGTGTCTCGCGTGTCTCGGCCATCGGCGGCCCCTTCCCTTTTCAGTGATCCCACAGCCGCGCGGCGCCGCGCACGCCGGAGCTGTCGCCATGGGCGTTACGCAACAGCCGCGTCTCGCAGACGCCGCCGAACACATGCGGCGTCATCAGCGCGGGGGTGTTGGCGTAGATGCGCGCGACGTTGGAGACGCCGCCGCCGAACACGAAGGCGTCCGGCTCGATCAGGTTGACCACCATCGCCAGCGCGCGGCCCAGACGCTCCTCATAGCGGTCGAAGGCCGCGCTCGCCTGCGCGTCGCCGGCCTCCGCCAGCGCGGCGACCGCGCGCGCGTCCGCCGCCGCGCGCCCGGTGACGCGGGTGAACTCCGCCGCCAGCGCGCCGCCGGAAAGCAGCGTCTCGAGACAGCCGAAGCGGCCGCAGCTGCACGGCCCCGCCGCCAGTTCGTCCGCCGCGGCGCGCGGCAGCGGGATGTGGCCCCACTCGCCCGCGACGCCGCGCGCGCCGGTCACCAGACGGCCCTCCACCACAAAGCCGCCGCCGACCCCGGTGCCCAGGATCACCCCGAACACCGAGCGCAGGCCTGCGCCTGCGCCGTCCGCCGCTTCCGACAGCGCGAAGCAGTCGGCGTCGTTGGCCAGCCGCACCGGCGCGCCGACCGCCGCCGCGATGTCGTCGCGGAACGGGTGGCCGTTGATCCAGCGCGCGGTGCCCAGCCGCACCTCGCCGCTGGCGCCCTGCACGTTGCCCGAGACGCAGACCCCCAGCCGGTCGAGCGCGACGCCCAGCGTCTCGCACAACGTGCGCGTCACCGCCGCCACGTTGGCGATCGTGCCGGCGTAGTCGCCCTTCGGATTGGGGAGCCGCGTGGCGGCGATCTCGCGCCCGTCGGCGCCGATCACCGCGCCCGCGATCTTGGTGCCGCCGATGTCGATGCCGAATTTCACCGCCGCCGCTCTCCCCGACTTTTCCGAGAGACCATAGGCGCGGGAGCGCGGCGCGCAAAGCCCCCTCAGGCGCGGTTGACCAGCGCCTGCACCTGATTTTCCAGCCGCGCCAGCCGCTCACCCACCCGCGCGTGGGCCAGCCGCGTCTCGCGCAGCGCGCCCAGCGCCGAGAGCAGCGCCGCGTCGCGCGGCTCAGCGCCGGGCGCCGCCACCCCTTCGCCCGCGCCGGTCATCAGCCAGACCATCGACACGTTGAGCATCCCCGCCAGCATCTGCAACCGGTTGGCGCGCGGTTCGGCGCGGTCCTGCTCCCACGCCGCGATGGTCTGCGCCTTCACGCCGATGCGCTGCGCAAGCTGCGCCTGCGTCAGGCCCAGCCGGTCGCGCGCCGCCGCCATGCGGTCGCCAAAGGTGGCGGCGGCGTCGTCGAAGTAATCCTTGGTCATCGGGCGGCCCTCCTGTCCTGTCGCGACCCGACCCTAACGCCTCGGCGCGCGCGCAGGAACCGGGTGGCGCGCACCCCGCCGCGCAGCCCATGGTCCAACCGAAGCAACCGGAGCATCGTCATGCCGCCTGCGCCCATCCGTCTTTCCCGCGCCGCATGGGCGCTGCTGACGCTGCTGGCGCTGATCTGGGGCGGCTCGTTCTTCTCCATCGCGCTGGCGCTGCGCGAGATGGGGCCGCTGACCGCCGTGCTGCACCGGGTGTTCTGGGCGGCGGCGCTGCTGTGGCTTGTCGCGGCCTTGCGCGGCGAGGCGGTTCCGCGCTCGGCCCGCGCATGGCGGGCGCTGGCGGTGATGGGGCTGCTCAACAACGTGATTCCGTTCTCGCTGATGGCCTGGGGTCAGACCCATATCGAGACCGGGCTGGTGGCGATTTTCAACGCCGCCACCGCGATCTTCGGCGCGCTGGTCGCCGCGCTGATGCTGGCCGACGAGCGGCTGACCGCGCGGCGCGCGCTGGGCGTGGCGCTGGGGTTCGGCGGGGTGGTGACGATCATCGGCGCCGACGCGCTGCGCGGGCTGGACCTGCGTTCGGCGGCGCAAGGCGCGGTGACGCTGGGCGCGCTGTCCTATGCGCTGGCGTCGGTCTGGGCGAAGCGGCGGCTGG
Organism: uncultured Rhodobacterales bacterium; assembly: GCA_964599185.1. Classification (GTDB taxonomy): domain Bacteria; phylum Pseudomonadota; class Alphaproteobacteria; order Rhodobacterales; family Rhodobacteraceae; genus Rubrimonas. The sequence goes on from CAZRFB010000372.1 coordinate 19,056, forward strand.
GCGGCCTGTCGCCGGTGGCGGCGGCGGCGGGGATGCTGACCGCCTCCACCCTGATCGTGGCGCCGCTGGCGCTGGCGGTCGAGGGCGCGCCGTCGCTGCGGCTGAGCCTGACCGCCTGGGCCGCCGTGGCGTGGTATGCCGCGATCGGCACGGCGGCGGCGTATCTGTTGTATTTCCGCATCCTGCGCCTTGCGGGCGCGGCGAACCTGATGCTGGTGACGCTGATGATTCCGCCGGTGTCGATAGCCTTGGGCGCCGCGTTTCTGGGTGAGCGGCTGGGCGGCGCCGCGCTGGCGGGGTTCGCGCTGCTGGCGCTGGGGCTGATGGTGATCGACGGGCGCGCCTTCGCCCGCTGGACCGGCGCGCGGGGCGGGCATAGACAAGATGACGCCCAACCCCGGAGCCCGCGCCGATGACCCTGCTCTCCCACGCCCTCGCCCGCGTAAAACCCTCGCCCACCGTGGCGATCACCCAGATGGCGCGCGCGCTCAAGGCCGAAGGGCGCGACGTGATCGCGCTGTCGGCGGGCGAGCCGGATTTCGACACGCCCGACAACATCAAGGCCGCCGCCAGGGCCGCCATCGACCGGGGCGAGACCAAATACACCGCGCCCGACGGCATCCCCGAGCTCAAGGCGGCGATCGTCGCCAAGTTCAGGCGCGAGAACGGGCTTGCCTACGATCCGTCTCAGGTGATGGTCTCGACCGGCGGCAAGCAGGTGCTGTTCAACGCGCTGCTCGCCACGCTGAACCCCGGCGACGAGGTGATCATCCCGGCGCCCTACTGGGTCAGCTATCCCGACATGACGCGGCTGGCGGGCGGCGAGCCGGTGATCGCGCCGACCACGCTGGCGGGCGGCTTCAAGCTGACGCCGCAGGCGCTGGAGGCCGCGATCACGCCGCGCACGAAATGGTTCATCTTCAACTCACCGTCCAACCCCTCCGGCGCAGGCTATTCCGCAAGCGAACTGAAGGGACTGACCGACGTTCTTGAACGCTATCCGCATGTCTGGACGATGACCGACGACATGTATGAGCACATCGCCTACCCCGGCTTTTCCTTCGCCACCCCGGCGCAGGTCGCCCCTGCGCTCTACGAGCGCACGCTCACCGTCAACGGCGTCTCAAAAGCCTATGCGATGACCGGCTGGCGCATCGGCTATTGCGCCGGGCCGAAGGCGGTGGTGGACGCGATGCGCACGGTGCAGACCCAGAGCACCACCAACCCCTGCTCGATCAGCCAGTGGGCGGCGGTGGAGGCGCTGAACGGGCCGCAGGACTATATCGAGACCAGCCGCACGGCCTTTCTGCGCCGCCGCGATCTGGTGGTGGCGATGCTTAACGACGCTCAGGGCCTGAGCTGCCCCACGCCGGAGGGGGCGTTCTACGTCTATCCGTCCTGCGCGGGGGCGATCGGCAAAACGGCGCCCTCCGGCGCGCGGATCGACAGCGACGAAGCGTTTTGCGCCGAACTGCTGAAGGCCGAAGGCG
>CAZRFB010000373.1:0-8883 GCA_964599185.1 uncultured Rhodobacterales bacterium
GATCCCGCGCGAGGCGTTCCGCGTCGGCGACCGCATCCGCGCCTATGTGCGCGACGTGCGCGCCGAGGCGCGCGGCCCGCAGATCTTCCTCAGCCGCACGGCGCCGGAGTTCATGGCCGAGCTGTTCAAGATGGAGGTGCCGGAAATTTATGACGGCGCCATCGAAATCAAGGCGGTCGCCCGCGACCCCGGCTCGCGCGCCAAGATCGGCGTGATCAGCTACGACAACTCGATCGACCCGGTCGGCGCCTGCGTCGGCATGAGGGGGTCGCGCGTGCAGGCGGTGGTGGGCGAGCTTCAGGGCGAGAAGATCGACATCATCCCGTGGACCGAGGACGCCGCGACCTTCCTCGTCAACGCGCTGCAACCCGCCGAGGTCTCCAAGGTGGTGATGGACGAGGACGCCCAGCGCGCCGAGGTGGTGGTGCCAGAGGAGCAGCTCTCGCTCGCCATCGGGCGGCGCGGCCAGAACGTGCGTCTGGCCAGCCAGCTCACCGGCTGGAGCATCGACATCCTCACCGAGGAGGAGGAGAGCGCCCGGCGCAAGGTCGAGTTCGAGGAACGCTCCAAGATCTTCATGGACAAGATGAACATCGACGAGATGGTGGCGCAGCTGCTGGTCTCCGAAGGCTTCGCGTCGCTTGAGGAGGTCGCCTACGTCGATATCGACGAGCTGGCCTCGATCGACGGTTTCGACGAGGCCACGGCGGAGGAGCTCCAGGCCCGCGCCCGCGAAAGCCTTGAGGAGATCGCGGCGCAGGCGCTGGAGAAGGCGCGCACCCTTGGCGCGCAGGACGACCTGATCGCCTTCCCCGGCCTGTCGCCGCAGATGATCCTGGCGCTGGCCGAAGCGGGCGTGACCTCGCTGCATGAATTCGCCACCTGCGCCGACTGGGAGCTGGCGGGCGGCTTCACCGAGACGCCCGAAGGCAAGCGCGTCAAGGACGACGGCATTCTGGAGCCTTTCGACGTGACGCTGGAGGAGGCGCAGGCGCTGGTGATGAACGCGCGCGTCGCGCTGGGCATGGTCGATATCAACGATCTTGCGCCCGCCGAGGCGGCGGAGGCGGCGCCCGGCGAGGGCGACGCCGACGGGACGCGGGTCTAGGGGCGCAGGCCTGAGGGCGGGCGGCATGACGCGCGGCGGCCGCATCGACATGCGCGACGCGCCGGAGCGCCGCTGCGTCGCCACCGGCGAGAGCGGCGGCACGGCGGGGCTGATTCGTTTTGCGCTCAACCCCGAGTCGGTGGTGACGCCGGATTTCGCCGAGAAGTTGCCGGGTCGCGGCGTCTGGGTGACGGCGGCGCGCGCGCCGCTGGAGAAGGCGGTGAAGCGCAACCTGTTCGCGCGGGGCTTCAAGGCGCCCGCGCGGGCGCCCGAAGGCCTGATCGAGATGGTGGAGGCCGGGCTGGCGCGGCGGCTGATCGAGGCGCTGGGGCTGGCGCGCAAGGCGGGTCTGGCGATTTGCGGCTTTGAAAAGGTCAAGGCGCGCCTGAAGTCCGGCCCGGTCGCGGCGCTGATCGAGGCGTCGGACGGCTCGGAGCAGGGTCGCGCCAAGCTGCGACCGATGGCGGGCGAGGCCGCTTTGGTGGCGACGCTGACCGCCGAGGAACTGGGGTTGGCGTTCGGGCGGGAATTCGTGATACATGCCGTGCTCGACGCAGGGGGCGCCGCCGAGCGCGTCTTGAGAGAGTCGCGGCGGCTATCCGGTTTTCGCCAGACGCAGGCGGATGGAACGACGCAGGCTATTTGACGATCTTGTGGGTCGCGACGGGCGCGACCTTTCGACATGCTGGGGGTCGCGACCGTCGCGATCCTGTGAAGGACGGTTCATGAGCGACGACAACGGCGACACCAAGACAGGCGGCCGGACGATCACCCTGCGCGGCGCGGGAGAGACCACGCGCGTGCGGCAGAGCTTTTCGCACGGGCGCACCAAGTCGGTGGTGGTCGAGAAGGTGCGCAAGCGCGTGGTGATCCCCTCGGCGGCCTCGCAGATCACCCCGCCCGCAGCGCCTTCGGCGCCGCGCCCGGTCGAGGCGAAACCCGTCGCGCAAACGCCTGCGGCGTCGAAAGCCGTGGTGAAGCCTGCCGAAAAGGCCGCGCCCGAGGTCGCCGTCAAGGCCGAATCCGCGCAGCCGGTCGCGCCGGTCGCCGCAGCGCCCGCGCCCGAGTCGGCCGCCGCAGTGGCGCCCCCGGCTGCGGCCGAGGCGACTTCACCGGTCGCGAAGACGCCCGCAGCGGAAACGCCGGCGGCGGAGATGAAGGGCGCGCAAGCGCCGGTCGCGAAGGCGCCGGAAACCGAAGCGCCCGCAGCAGAGGCGCCCGCCGCAGCGGCTCCGGTCGCAGAGGCTCCGGTCGCAGAAACGCCGGTGGCGCCGCCGCCTGCTGCTGAGACGCCCGCCGCGCAGCCCCCCGCGCGCCCCGCCCCTGTGGCGGCGACGCGGTCGGTCGCGGCGGCGGAGCGGCAGGCGCCCGAGGCGGCGCAACCCGCCGTCGCAAAGCCCGCGCCCGCAGCAGTTCAGCCAGCAGCACCCGCAGCCGCGCAGACGCCCGCGCAGTCACCCGCGCGCGGCGCCGCCCCGGCGCAGCCGCCGCGCGGCGCCGCGCCTGCGGCGCCCGCCGCTCCGGCCCGGCCCGCGCGGCCTGCGGCGCGGCCCGCCGGTCGCGGCGCCGTCCACAAGGCGCTGTCGCCCGAGGAGCACGCCCGGCGCCTGAAGGCGCTGGAGTTCGCGCAGCGCAACGAGGAGGCGCGCAAGAAGCAGGAGGCGGAGGAGACCCGCCGCCGCGCCGAGGAAGGCGAGCGCCGCCGCAAGGAGCTTGAGGACATCGCCCGCCGCGAGGCGGAGGAGCAGGTGCGCCGCGAGCGCGAGGAGAGCGCGCGCGAGGAAGCCGCGCGCCTTGAGGCCGCCGCCCGCGCCCGCTCGACCGAGGAGCCCGCCCGCCGCAGCCGCGAGGCCGCGCGCCCGGCGCCGATCGCGGTGACGCGCCCCGACGCGATCCCGGTGCCCGACGAGGACCGCCCGGCGCGCAAGAGCTTCCGCCCCGCCGCCGCCCCCACTGAGGCGCCCAAGAAGGCGGCGACGCCGCGCGCCAAGGAGACCGGCGACCGTCGCCGCTCCGGCAAGCTGACCATCGAGCAGCTCACCGGCGGCGAGGGCGGACGCACCCGCTCGCTCGCCGCCATGCGCCGCCGTCAGGAGCGCGCCAAGAACAAGGGCGCGGGCGGCGGTGAGCGTGAGCGCGTGGTGCGCGACGTGCGCATCCCCGACGCGATCACGGTGCAGGAGCTGGCCAACCGCATGGCCGAGCGTGGCGCCGACGTGGTCAAGACGCTGATGAAGATGGGCGTGATGGCGACCATCAACCAGACGCTGGACGCCGACACCGCGCAGCTTGTGGTCGAGGAGTTCGGGCACAAGTTCCTGCGCGTATCGGAGTCGGACGTGGAGAACGTGATCGTGACCGACGACGACGACGCGGACGCCCTGCGGCCGCGCGCGCCGGTGGTCACCGTGATGGGCCATGTCGATCACGGCAAGACCTCGCTGCTGGACGCGCTGCGCAAGACCAGCGTCGTCTCCGGCGAGGCTGGCGGCATCACCCAGCATATCGGCGCCTATCAGGTGACCACCGCCTCGGGCGCCGCGATCACCTTCCTCGACACCCCCGGCCACGCCGCGTTCACCTCGATGCGCGCGCGCGGCGCCAAGGTCACCGACATCGTGGTGCTGGTGGTGGCGGCGGATGATTCGGTGATGCCGCAAACCATCGAGGCGATCGCCCACGCCAAGGCGGCGGGCGCGCCGATGATCGTGGCGATCAACAAGTGCGACAAGCCCGAGGCGGACCCCGACCGCGTGCGCCAGAACCTGCTGCAATACGAGGTGTTCGTCGAAAAGCTGGGCGGCGACGTGCTGGATGTCGAGGTCTCCGCGATCACCGGCAAGGGGCTGGACGCGCTGGTGGACGCCATCGCGCTGCAGGCCGAACTGCTCGACCTCAAGGCCAACCCCGACCGCCCCGCCGAGGGCGCGGTGATCGAGGCCAAGCTCGACGTCGGCCGCGGCCCGATCGCCACCGTTCTGGTGCAGCGCGGCACGCTCAAGCCGGGCGACATCTTCGTGGTCGGCGAACAGTGGGGCAAGGTGCGCGCGCTGATCGACGACACCGGCGCGCGCGTGCAGGAGGCCGGGCCGTCCGTGCCGGTCGAGGTTCTGGGCCTCAGCGGCACGCCCGAGGCGGGCGACGTGCTGAACGTGGTGGACGGCGAGGCCAAGGCGCGCGAGATCGCCGATTATCGCGGGCGCAAGGCGCGCGAGACGCTGGCGGCGCAAGGCTCGCGCACCACGCTCGACCAGCTTCTGGCGCAGGCCAAGGCGGGCGGGCCGGTCAAGGAGCTGCCGATCGTGGTCAAGGCCGACGTGCAGGGCTCGGCCGAGGCGATCATGCAGGCGCTGGAGAAGATCGGCAACGACGAGGTGCGGGTGCGCGTGCTGCACGCGGGCGTCGGCGCGATCACCGAATCGGACGTGCAGCTGGCCGACGCCAGCAACGCGCCGATCATCGGCTTCAACGTCCGCGCCAACGCGCAGGCCCGCGACAGCGCCAACCAGAAGGGCGTGGAGATCCGCTATTACTCGATCATCTACAACGTGGTGGATGACGTGACGGCGGCGGCCTCGGGCATGTTGTCGGCGGAGATCAAGGAAACCTTCATCGGCTACGCCAAGATCCTGCAGGTGTTCAAGGTCACCGGGGTCGGCAAGGTGGCGGGCTGCATCGTGACCGAGGGCGTCGCGCGCCGTCACGCGGGCGTGCGCCTGCTGCGCGACAACGTCGTGATCCACGAGGGCAAGCTCAAGACGCTGAAGCGGTTCAAGGACGAGGTGAAGGAAGTCCACGTCAGCCAGGAATGCGGCATGGCCTTCGAGAACTACGAGGACATCCGCGAAGGCGACGTCATCGAGATCTTCACCACCGAGGAGATCGAGCGCTCCCTCTGAGGGGGGCGCTGCGATAGCGATCCATGAGCAGGCAGGAAAAAGGGCCGTCGCAACGGCAGCTGAAGGTCGGCGAACAGATCCGCCGCGCCCTGGCCGACGCGCTGTTGCGCGGAGAGACGCATGAGCCGGGGCTGATGGGCGCGTCGATCACCGTGGCGGAGGTGCAGGTCACGCCCGATCTGCGCCACGCCACCGCCTTCGTGATGCCGCTGGGCGGCCGGCGTGTCGAGGAGACGCTGGCGGCGCTGGGGCGCGCGAAGCATGAGCTGCGCCGCGCCGTCAGCCGCGCGGTCAACCTCAAGTATGCGCCCGACCTGCATTTCCGCCTCGACGAGACCTTCGACCGCATGGACGACGTGCGCCGCATGTTCGAGCAGCCCGCCGTGAAGCGCGATCTCGCGCGCGACGACGACAGCGACGGCGAGGGCGACGACAGCGACGCCGACGGCGGCGCCGACGGCGGGACCGACCGCTGATGGCGCGCAAACCGCGCGGCGCGGCGGTCAACGGCTGGCTGGTGCTCGACAAGCCGCTGGGCGTGAGTTCGGCGCAGGCGGTGGCCAAGGCGCGCTGGGCGTTCAACGCCGCCAAGGCCGGCCATTCCGGCACGCTCGACCCGCTGGCGACCGGCGCGCTGGCCATCGCCTTCGGCGAGGCGACCAAGACGATTCCCTGCATCGAGGACGTGCTGAAAGGCTATCGCTTCACGGTGCGCTGGGGCGCCGCTACCGCCACCGACGACGCGGAAGGGGCGGTTCTGGCTACGTCGGACGCGCGCCCGACGGCGGCGCAGATCGCGGCGGCGCTGCCCGCCTTCACCGGCGACATCCTCCAGACCCCGCCCGCCTTTTCCGCCGTCAAGGTGGACGGCGCCCGCGCCTACAAGCTGGCGCGCGCGGGCGAGGCGGTGGCGCTCGCCGCCCGGCCTCTGCATGTGGCGAGGCTGGCGCTGGTGGATCAGCCCGACGCCGACCACGCGACGCTTGAGATGACCTGCGGCAAGGGCGGCTATGTGCGCGCCATCGCGCGCGATCTGGGCGCGGCGCTGGGGTGCTTTGGCCATGTCTCGGCGCTGCGGCGGCTCTGGACCGGGCCGTTTCGCGTCGAGGATGCGATTGCGTTTGATAAACTCGACCAAATCCGTCATAGCGACGCGATTGAAACGCATCTTGCGCCGGTTTCGACAGGGCTGGACGACATCCCGGCTCTCGCCGTGACGGCGCGCGACGCGGCCGACCTCAGACAGGGGCGGGCCGTGGCGGGTGCGGGCGGAGACCTCTCCGAAGGCTGCGACGCCTGGGCGTCCCTCGACGGGGCGCCGGTGGCGATCGGGGTCTGGCGGGCGGGGCTGCTCCATCCGCGCCGGGTGCTCAACCTCTGACCAAAGGAGATCCCCGATGTCGATCGCCGCTGACCGCAAGGTCGAAGTCGTCAAGGAATTCGCCCGCAAGGAGGGCGACACCGGTTCGCCGGAGGTGCAGGTCGCGATCCTCACCGAGCGCATCAAGAACCTGACCGAGCACTTCAAGACCCACAAGAAGGACGCCCACTCCCGCCGCGGCCTGCTGACCATGGTCAGCACGCGGCGCAAGCTGCTGGACTATGTCCGCGGCAAGGACGAGGCGCGCTACAAGGACCTGATCACCCGTCTCGGCATCCGCCGCTGACGCGGTGATCCATTGGCGGCGTGGCCTGCGGGCCGCGCCGCCATTTTCGCAGGGGCCGAGCGCCGGGCCCCGCGCGCGGCCCGACCGGGGCCGCACGCCCTCCGGCGCGCACGTCCGCTCCGCCCGTCCCCGGCTCCAGACGGCGCGGCCTGGTTTTGAGATCGCAAGGAGCCCGCGCGGAGACCGCGCGACGCCGCGGGGCGGCCCATGGGGGCCTGCGCCTGCACGGAAGGAAGTCCGCATGTTCAATATCGTCCGCAAGGAAATCCAGTGGGGCGGCGAGACGCTGACCCTTGAGACCGGCAAGATCGCCCGGCAGGCCGACGGCGCCGTGGTCGCCACGCTCGGCGAGACCAGCGTGCTGGCCACCGTCGTATTCGAGAAGAAGCCCAAGCCCGGCCTCGATTTCTTCCCGCTCAGCGTCCACTATCAGGAAAAGTATTACGCCGCCGGCAAGATCCCCGGCGGTTTCTTCAAGCGTGAGGCGCGCCCTTCGGAGAAGGAGACGCTGACCTCCCGCCTGATCGACCGCCCGATTCGGCCGCTGTTCGTGCCCGGCTTCAAGCATGAGACGCAGGTCATCATCACCGTTCTCAGCCACGACATGGAGAACGACCCCGACATCCTGGCGATGGTGGCGACATCGGCGGCGCTGTGCATCTCCGGCGTGCCGTTCATGGGGCCGATCGGCGGCGCCCGCGTCGGCCTGATCAACGGCGCCTTCGTGCTGAACCCCAAGGTTCACCAGATCGCCGACAGCAAGCTCAACCTCGTCGTCGCCGGCACCAAGGAAGCCGTGATGATGGTCGAATCGGAGGCCTATGAGCTGTCCGAAGACGACATGCTGGGCGCGGTCACCTTCGGCCACAAGGAAATGCAGCCGGTCATCGACATGATCGTGGCGCTGGCGGAGGAGGCGGCGAAGGAGCCGTTCGACTTCACCCCCGCCGACACCGGCGCCATCGCGGCGCGGGTGGCGGAGCTGGCGAGCGGCAAGCTGAAGGCCGCCTACGCCACCACCGACAAGGTGGCGCGCGTCGCGCTGCTGAGCGAGGCGCGCGACGCCGTGGCGGCGGGGCTCAGCGAGGCCGAGGCCGCCGACAGCACCGCCGTCAAGGGCGCGTTCAAGGCGCTCGAATCCGACATCGTGCGCGGCGCCATCCTCGACGGCAAGCCGCGCATCGACGGGCGCGACCTGCTGACGGTGCGCCCCATCGTGGCGGAGGCGAGCATCCTGCCGCGCACCCACGGCTCGGCGCTGTTCACCCGCGGCGAGACGCAGGCGCTGGTGGTCACCACGCTGGGCACCGGCGACGACGAGCAGTTCGTCGATGCGCTGGAGGGCACCTCCAAGGAGCGCTTCATGCTCCACTACAACTTCCCGCCGTATTCGGTGGGCGAGGCGGGCCGCATGGCGGGCCCCGGCCGGCGCGAGATCGGCCACGGCAAGCTGGCGTGGCGCGCGTTGCAGGCGGTGCTGCCGGCGCCGACCGATTTCCCCTACACCATCCGCATCGTCTCGGAGATCACCGAGTCCAACGGCTCGTCGTCGATGGCCACCGTCTGCGGCGCTTCGCTGTCGATGATGGACGCGGGCGTGCCGCTGAAGGCGCCGGTGGCGGGCGTGGCGATGGGCCTGATCCTTGAGAGCGACGGGCGCTTCGCGGTGCTGACCGACATCCTCGGCGACGAGGATCACCTCGGCGACATGGACTTCAAGGTGGCCGGCACCGCCGAGGGCGTCACCTCGCTGCAGATGGACATCAAGGTCGCGGGCATCACGCCCGAGATCATGAAGCAGGCGCTGGCCCAGGCCAAGGACGGGCGGATGCACATCCTGGGCGAGATGAGCAAGGCGCTGCGCGAGGGCCGCCGCGAGGTGGGCCAGCACGCGCCGCGCATCGAGACCATCACCATCAAGCAGGACAAGATCCGCGAAGTGATCGGAACGGGGGGCAAGGTGATCCGCTCCATCGTCGAGGAGAGCGGCGCCAAGGTCGATATCAACGACGACGGCGTGATCAAGATCGCCTCCTCCGACCCCAAGGCGATCGAGAAGGCGCGCGACCTGATCATGTCGATCGCCGCCGAGCCGGAGATCGGCAAGATCTACACCGGCAAGGTGGTCAAGATCATGGAGTTCGGCGCCTTCGTGAACTTCTTCGGCAAGCGCGACGGTCTGGTGCACGTCAGCCAGATGTCGAACGAG